>CAYTFT010000006.1:7834-21918 GCA_964437155.1 uncultured Chitinophagales bacterium
CATTAGTGATGAGCGGCATATTCATGCTCTGCGCAGCAGTTTCCGTTTTATATGTACATGACGACGGAGATATAGCGGCGATACGGACGAAACCGGTGGCATGAGGGGGGAGATGAAAGATGAAATGAGATTGTCTTAAATGAAAATATATTCTCGGTTTGGAAATTTATTCTGAATACTGCGATCGAGGAATAAAAAATGAAAGATGAGATGAGAGATGAGAGATGAAAAATGAAAAATGAAAGATGAAATGAGATTGTCTTTTAGGAAAATATATTCCCGGTTTGAAAATTGATTCTACCCGTTACGATCCTAATACTTGATTCCCGATACCTGATACCCGATACCTGATACTCGATACCTGATACTCGATACCCGATACCTGATACCCGATACCCGATACCTGTTACCCGATACCTGATACTCGATACCCGATACCTGTTACCCGATACCTGATACCCGATACTCGATACCCGATACCCGATACTCGATACCTGATACCCGATACTCGATACCCGATACCTGATACCTGATACCTGATACTTGTTACCCGATTCCCGCTACCTCCCTGCAAAGCAAAAACATTTCCTTTTTATACAAGTTTATTCAGCCACGGCACTTTTTGCATAAGGGAAATAATACCCATAGAAATACCCGTAATGATCACTGCTGCAAACGGGATCGTCAGCACCGGAACAGCATGTATCAGCGGATCATACACGCCAAATGTAACACCCTCGAATAATTCAATTATCAACGGATGCACAAGGTAAATTCCGAAGGTAAGTCCGCCGAGATATGCGAGAAATTTGAATTTCTTATCAGAGAAGCGGGTGAACGCTTTCTTTGCATAATATTCCAGTAAAATAAATGCTGCAATGGACTGAATAAAAATTCCCGGGCGATGATGGGATAAATAAAACGGTCGCATTTCTCCGTGCAGCCGGCTGTCGAGCCATACGGTAAAAACATTCAGGAGATACGCTGCAATAAATATCGCCCATGTCCATTTGATCTGCTGCACAGAAAATGTATACCGGAGCAAATAATACCCGAGCACATAAAATCCGATATACGCCGTTACAACCGGAATATTAAGGCCAAGCTGAAAAGAAGAATAATTATAAAAGAGTGGTAACAGAATATTGCTGAATATCCACAGGCCCAGTAAATACCAGAGATCATTTTTACGGAGCACCGGAATTACCCTCCGCAGGAACGGTGTCACGAGATACATGCCGATGATCATATACAGGAACCATAAATGATCATATACAGGTCCGGCGAGCGGATTTTTCAAAACCGAAAATATATTATCCATCGTTACACCGCCGTGTAAAAAATGATGGTCTGCAACGATCTTTATCTCATATACAATGGTCCAGAAAATCAGCGGAATGAGAACCCGCGTGAACCGCTTTTTGAAAAATGATCCATACGATTCATCTCTTCCCAGCAGCAATGCTCCGCTAATCATTAAAAAAACCGGGACGCCGGCACGACCGAGCACATCGAAAAAAAGACAGGTGAGCCAGAAACCGGAATGAATATCGGTACCTCGCCAGAGCCAGGGCGTGGCAACATGTAATTGCACAACTGCAAATGTTGCGGCAAACCGCACAAGGTCAAAATGCACTGCCCGGTTGCGTATCGGAACGGTTTGTTCTGTCATGTTCACACCCGGCAACTAAAGGCGCCGGGAACCTATAGCAAATATAGAAGAAGCCGCGGCGGAAGAAGATGACTTTATCCACTATTATTATTCCGGCAGGGTCAGCCGGATAGCAATGATTTTCAATGCAGTATGATTGCCGGTCTTTTCTGTTCTCCGGCAAGCTGATTCAATTGTGCTACTTCCTGTTCAATAATTTTGTGCAGATTGTCAAGCTGTACATTAATCCGTGAATTCAGATCGTCATATTTTGCGTACATCATTTTCGTAGGCGCTGTATCTGCCATCTGTAAAAAATAATTCAGACCTGCCAGTTTTTCCTCCAGCATAATCGGAAATTTCAGATTGTCTTCGTACGCCTGAATCTTCGGATTATATAATTGTTCCTGAATATCCGTGAGTTCATTTATCATCGGCTCACTCAACACGCTGAATGCTTTTAATTTTTCAGGATCAGTTTCCGTCTTCAGATATGCATCAACATGTGAACGGATTTCACGTATATCGGCAGTTGCCTTTGCAATTTCATTCAGCTTATCGCATATTTTTTTATTCATGTCGAATTGTGCCTGCAGATCCGATTGTGTTGAAGGATTACGCGGATCTTTTTTAATGACAAATGACTCGCTCCATATTTCTTGTCCGCCTGCAAATAATTTCACCGCATATGCACCCGGCACGGCGAGCGGTCCCATCAGCGAAGCTTCAAATGTTGCACTTGTATCGCCTTTGGCGTCGGGGTACCGCATGTCCCATATAAATTCATGCATGCCCTTGTTTGCATTTAATTTCCCTGAAGGAATCTGTTTCGGATCCGCATAAAAATCATCTGCAGTTGAAACCGGTGAACGCTTATTATCATAAATACTGGAATACGTAATGATCGAATCACCCGTGGCGGTGTAAAATGTGAGCCGCACTTCATCTGTATGTTTATCTGCAAGATAATAGCGCACCTTTACGCCAACGGGTTCATTTTCACCGGATTGATCAGAGGGCGGGTCACCGCCGTTCCATCCGGATCCCGGTGTGCGATATGCATCATGCACCGCAAATAAATGATCAGTACCCGCAATATTTTCCACCGATTTATTTGCATACAGATCATACAACGGTGTAACATCATCCAAAATCCAGAAACTGCGGCCATGTGTTGCAATACAAATATCTCTTTCACCTTTATGTATCTGAATATCCACGACAGGTGTTGTGGGCAGATTTAGCTGAAGGCTTTGCCAGTGCTCTCCATCATCAAACGAAACATATATTCCTGTTTCAAGTCCCGCATATAATAATCCCTGCCGGTTCGGATCATTGCGCACACAACGATTATACATGGGTAATCCGTTTGTAATTTTTTTCCATGTTTTACCGAAATCATTTGTTTTAAAAATATACGGCTGCTTATCATCGAGTTTATACCGCGTTGCAGACAGATAACACGTTCCTGCATCGTACCACGAAGGCTCCACATAACTGATCATGCTCCATTCAGGAAGTGCGGGCGGCGTTACGTTCACCCAGGTTTTACCGTCATCCTGCGAAACATGCACGAGTCCGTCGTCGCTGCCTGCCCATAATATACCATTTTGTACGGGCGATTCCGCAAATGCAAAAATGGTCCCGTAAAATTCAACACCCGTATTATCGAGTGTAACCGGACCGCCGCTTGTTTGCAATGTTTTAGGATCATTGCGTGTGAGATCAGGAGAAATTGTTTCCCATGTTACGCCTCCGTCAAAACTGCGATGCACAAAATTGCTCGTTGCATATAAACATGTATTGTTGTGTGGGGAAAATGCGATCGGAAATGTCCAGTTAAATCTTCTTTGTGCGGTAATAGCACCCGCGCCATAATGCTGCTCCGGTTCAACGGAAATGATACGATAAATTTCTGTTGCTTCATTATAGGATGAAAAGATTCCGTCATATTCTCCACCATACGTAATGTCTGAATTCTGCGGATCGGGGACAATATATCCCGCTTCACCGCCGGCGACCCAGTGCCAGTCATGCTCATCAATATTTCCGTACGTCGTTCTCGACTTGATCTTTATGGATGAATTATCCTGCTGCCCTCCGTATAAATTATAAGGAAAATCGTTATCTAAATTCACATGATAAAACTGCGCCGTCGGAATATCCGTTTCACTCCATGCATGACCGTCGTCAAATGTGATGGTCGGGCCGCCGTCGCCGCCAATAATATAATTATCCGGGTCATCGGGATTGATCCACATTACATGATTATCCCAGGTATTTGTTTCAGCCCTTGAAAATGAAGCGCCGCCATCAATGCTTCTCCAGTATTCCACACTTAAAATATATAATTCATTATCATTTTTCGGGTCCACATAAATATTACTGAAATACCAGGGGCGCTGAATTAGATCATTTTCTTTGGTGAGTAATCTCCAGTTTTTGCCGCCGTTCGCTGAATAATAAATACCGGCATTTTCCTTATTCTCAACACTCGCCCAGAGATGTTCGTGATCAACGGAGGAAATTGCAACAATAATTTTTCCGTTCAGTCCTTTCGGCATGCCGGGATTTTCGGAGATCATTTTCCATGTAGCTCCGCCGTCAGTCGATTTAAACAATCCGCTTCCCTTCCCGCCGCTGCTTAAAGAATACGGTGTGCGAAATGCCTTCCACATACTTGCATATAAAATATTCGGATTGGAGGGATCCATTTTAATATCGACGCAACCCGTTGAATCATCCGGCCCTTTTAAGATCAGGTCCCATGTATTGCCACCATCGGCCGATTTATATAATCCTCTTTCTTTATTCGGGCCCCAGATATGTCCCATGGCCGCAACATAAACAATATTTTCATTTTGCGGGTGGATGGCGATCGCCGCAATGGCATCAGCCTCTTTAAGCCCCATATGTTTCCATGTTTTTCCGGCATCGGTGCTTTTATATACGCCATCGCCGAATGAAATATTTCCACGCATTTCTGCTTCACCCATGCCGACGTAAATAATATTATGGTTTGTCCGCGCTACTTCAACTGCGCCGACGCTTGCAGAATGAAAAGTAGTATCAGAAATGCAATGCCATTCCTCCCCGCCGTCAGTCGTTTTCCATAATCCTCCTCCCACAGCGCCGGCATAATAAGTTTTAGCATCACCGATCACACCGGTAACGGCAATACATCTTCCCGCCCTGAACGGTCCGATATTGCGCCAGTGCAAACCGCCATATAGTTCCGGAGCGACAACCGGTGCACCGGTTTCTGTATTTTCCTTTTTATTTTTTGATTGTGCAAAAACAGGCTGTTGTGCAAAAAGAAAAATGATCGCACAGGAAGAAATAAAATATTTTATCATTATGATTTAATTCTACGTATTATTTACCCAATTCAAGAATAACAACCTGCATGGGTTCTGCCGAAATTACGGACAGGTCGGTAAGATTCGCATTGGTAAGAATATTTTTTGCCTTCGTAAATCCGCTCATTCTTTCCGCATACGATCTGGTATCCACCTGCACTGCCGTATCATTGGTGTTCATGATCACCATCAACGTTTGTGTTTCTGTATATCTGAAATATACATAAACGCCGTTATACGGAACAAACTGCATCAGCTTGCCGTCAGTGATCGCCGGACAGGTTTTTCTGTAATTAGCGAGCTTCATCAGAAAATAAAAAAATTCACGTTCTTTTCCATCGAGATTATCGCCGTTGAACTTATTCACGGAATCACCCTGCCATCCGCCGGGAAAATCTTCGCGTACACGTCCGTCGGGATTCGTAAAATTTTTCATTAAAATTTCATCTCCATAATACCATTGCGGTATCCCGCGTGTTGTTAAAATAAAAGCTGTCGCCAATTGCATTTTATTAAAATCCTCTCCACACACAGAATAAAATCTGCTGAGGTCGTGATTGCCGATAAACACCACATTTTTATTTGCATCGCCGTATAAATAATCCTGTGCAAGTTTCAGATATATATTTCCGACACCATCGGCCCAGCCGAAAGGTTTTTGCACCATATTATTAATGCTCCAGAGCAATTCAAAATCGGTAACACCGGGCAGTAAAGAATTATATCCGGTCTTCAGATTATTGTCTCCGTTAAAATATCCCTGCACACCAACACCATCCACCCATGTTTCGGCGAACATGCCAAAACCGGGATATTCTCTGAATATTCTTTTTTCTGCGTTGATCATGAAAGGCAGATCATTATAGGTATAGGTATCAATCCTGAATCCATCAACCTGTGCAAACTCGATCCACCAGATATAATTCTGGATTAAATAATTGGCAACAAAGGGATTTTTCTGATTGAGATCGGGCATATGTTTATCGAACCAGCCGTTCTGCATAAGTTCTTTATCGTATTCGCTGGCATACGAATCAACAAGTGTCGGCGTCCGGTAATTTGTTTTTGTATACGTGTCCCATTGATTTACCCAGTCATGCATCGGCATATCAAGAATGGCCCAATGCTGACTCCCGCAATGATTAGGGACAATATCCATTACGACTTTTAAATTACGCTTATGACTTTCTTCAGCATATTTTTGGTATAGCGCATTTGATCCGAACCGTTTGTCAATTGCATAATGATCTGTCATGGCATATCCGTGATAGCTCCATTCTTCCTGATCATTTTCCAGTAACGGTGTGCACCAGATGGCTGTAAAGCCAA
This sequence comes from uncultured Chitinophagales bacterium, assembly GCA_964437155.1. Classification (GTDB taxonomy): domain Bacteria; phylum Bacteroidota; class Bacteroidia; order Chitinophagales; family BACL12; genus UBA7236. The sequence continues at coordinate 14,174 of CAYTFT010000006.1, forward strand.
GATCCTTCACATAATCCAGATGATCGATAATGCCCTGCAGGTCGCCGCCGTGTCGTGCGGTAAGACTTTGTCTCCCGTAATATTTTTCCTGCATATCCAAAGGATGGTCATTCGTTGTATCGCCGTTTGCAAACCGGTCGGGCATTATGAGATAAATAAAATCATGCGAATCGAGGCCATAGGCGATATTTCTTTTTTGACGGGTTTTTAATGTATAGGATTGCGAAAACGAAATTTTACCCTTCGTAAAAACCAATTGCATATCACCTGCCTTTGTTTCGTTGCCGATGACGAGATCCAGAAAAATATAATTGGGATTTTCCACTTTTGAAACGCTCATCAGTTTCACGCCGGGATAATTTACACGCACGTCAAATTGTGTGATGTTGGTTCCGTGCACCAATAATTGCAGACTGGAATCCTGCATGCCCACCCACCAGTTGGGGGGACAGATTCGATCGATATTCTGTGCGCGGGCGAAAGTAATACAACAAAGGATCAACAAGAATGTGAGACGGCTTTTCATAGTCTAAAAATAGGCGATTTATTTATAGTGAAGTTTTAATACAGGTGTTGTATCATAATGTAATAAAAAAGCCCCCGTAATGGAGGCTTTTTAAATTTTCTTTGGCGATCAGTAACAACTGCCATTAATTCCCTGCAGATTCGGATTAGCAATTATATCCGATTGCGGTATCGGAAAAAGATTATAGCAATCATCAACACCGGTTCCATCAAAAACGCCGCCTTTAAATGCCCATACATAGGTGCCGGAGGTGAACAGGCCGAAGCGGATCAGATCCGTTCTGCGTGTACACTCCCAATATAATTCTCTTCCCCGCTCATCCAGCACATCCTGCGGTGTCATGGTAGCAAGCGCATGTGATGCATCACCATATCCTCTTTCCCGAAGCTGATTCACATAATTTAATCCGGTACCCATATCACCGAACCCGCGGGCGGCACATTCGGCATACATCAATAATACATCTGCATATCTGAAAAGCGGAATGTCTGTATCACAATGTGTATCATCGGAACCCGGAACACCGGTGGAAGAAAGATTTCTCCATTTTGTAACGCCATATCCCACAGTAAATACACTTAACTGCGCATCTTCGGTAAAGGCAAGCGTTTGGCCATCCGTATATAACTGGTAACGGCTGTCGAGTGATGAATCCGGAAACAAGGCTGCAAACTGCGGTGTGGCACGGTTTCCCTGCCACGGAGATATCACACCGAAAATGGAATCCGGCATTGTTCCGCCCATCGCCGAGTGAACAAGGAAAGTTGTTCCTCCCCAGGTTTGCGTGAAATTGCCGTCGAAGGCAACAGGGAATATCACTTCATTGGAAAGATTATTATCAGTGCGGAATAAATTCACATAGGTTGGTTCGAGTGAATATCCGCCTTCATTAATGATCTTATTACAATAATCGGCACACTCCGTATAATGATCGGTGCCGGTATATACACCTGCATTCAGATACATTTTGGCAAGCAGGAACCAGGCTGCAGCGCGATCGGCTCTTGCATATTCATTTGTTTGCGGTGCAGGCAACAGGCCTTCGATCGCTTTTAATTCTGATTCGATATAATCAAAAAGATCTGCACGGGATATTGGTTCAGGATAGCCAAGTCCGATGGCATCATTTTCATCCACAAACGGAACACTTCCAAAAAGATCCATCGCATGATAATAACTCAATGCACGCAAAAATCTCGCTTCATTGCGGAAACCGGTGATCATGGTTTTATCTGCTTCGCTGAATCCGCGTGCACTCATATTTTCATCTGATGACTGCCGTATAAATTCATTGCATAAGGTGATCTGAAAAAATATCCTGTAATACATACCCGTTGTCCATGCATTGGTAGAGGACCACTGCATTTTATTCAGCTCGGGAATACCGGCATCATTCCATGCACATACCGCTTCATCGGTAGGTAATTCCTGGAGGTTCCAGAGAACGCGCGTATATTGCGAAAATCCCTCGTCAATTCCGGCAAGATCGGCGTTGCCCGCCGGACCCTGATTGCCTGTTGTGGCAAGTCCTGCATATAATTTAGCAAGCACATTGATATAATCCTCCGGATTTTCATAAACGTCAACGGCGTCGATACCATATTTTGGATTCAGATCGAGGTCGTTGAAACAAGAAGTGGCTGAAATACCGATCACTATGAACAGTATCGCGGGAAATAAAAATTTATTTTTCATCGCTGCCTGATTTAGAGTTTTAAATTAAGATTGAGTGAATAAATGCGCGGGCGCGGATATAATGTATTATCAATACCGCCCGCAATTTCCGGATCAATACCCGAATACGGTGTTACAACAAAAACATTCTGCACGACCACTGCAGCGGTGAGGCTGGCATTATCATTAAATACTTTTCCGAAATCATATCCGATACTTAAATTATCCATGCGGACAAAAGAAGCCTCCTCAATATAATAATCGGACAGCAACTGATATTTTTCGAAGCCCGTCTCGAGATAATTTGCAGAAAGATTCTGCATATAGGATGATCCCGGAATATTTTGAAACACACCGCGTGTGGAGTTCACATTATTATACATGTATTTTCCGAATTCTCCGCGCAGCGAAATACCTGCGGTCCATTTTTTCCAGCGGAAATTGGTGGTAAACCCGAGATATAATTTAGGTGTCGGATTAAATCCATGCACCAGATCCGATTCATTAATAAGTGAGTCGCCGTTCTGATCTACATAGGAGCCTTCGATAGGATTGCCGTCTTCATCATATACCTGCTCATACGCATAAAACGTATTGGCAGCATAACCTACAGACTGGATCTGAATGGTATTATTGATTCCGCCGGAAATGCCGCCTACCAGAATACCTGCAGAAGATGTGTCGGTAACAGCGCTCAGATTGGTGATCTCATTTTTATTTGTCGTTCCGTTGATGCCAAATTCAAGTCCCATCTCTTTTTTATCAATGGCGATATAATTCAGATTCAGCTCAACGCCCGTATTTTCCATGCTTCCCACATTCGTAAGGATCCTGTTGGTGAAATTGGTACCTGCAGGAACCGGAATTGTAGCAAGCAGATCGTTGGTGATCTTTTTATAGGCATCGATACTTCCGGAAACCTTATCGCCGCCAAAACCAAAATCAAACCCTACGTTGTAACTTGAAGTTTCTTCCCATTTAATATTTTCGTCATAACCATCGGGACGCAGCAGATAATAAAATACATCCCCTAACTGATATTGTGCCGTTGAGGTGGAAGAATCATAATTTGCGATATACGGATAATCATAAAAAATATCCTGCTGTCCCGTAACGCCATATCCCGCCCTGAATTTCAGATACATTTTTGAATCGCTCATGAATTTCTCATCGCTTATGAGCCATGCAACTGCAACGGATGGAAATAATCCCCAGCGGTTATCCGGACTGAACCTTGATGACCCGTCTTCGCGCAATGTAGCGGTAAGTAAATATTTCTGTGCAAGACTATAATTCAATCTGCCGTAAAAAGAGATAAGTGTATTTTCTGTTTCGAACGGAATGCCGGCAGGGTTAATTGTATCTCCCGAAAAATCCAGATTCGGAAACGCGGGCATTGCAGAAAACCAGTTCTGATAAGAATAACCCGCTGTAAAATCAATACTGCTGTTGATGCCGCTGATATTTTTTTTATAATTACCGTAAGCTTCGAGCAGTTTATTGTTTTTTGTTTGTTCATACTGATCATTTACCCCGCCACCGGTAGTAGCATTATAATTGGAAGCCGCTTCCTCCGGAATTACATTCGTTCCGTTACTGCGCACGAGATCTGTTCCAAGATTTAATACACCATGCAGATCTTTGAAAATTTCCAGATCAAATTTCACGTTGCCAATGAAACGATTCACATTGCTCATATCATCGCGCTGATTAATTAATCCAACCGGATTTTTCGGTGCAAGAAAGTTGGGTTCGCCCACTGCATTCGTCCACTCGAAATATCCGCCATACGGCGATGCTGCATCCATAACCGGTTGTGTCGGATCAAATGTGATCGCACTGCCGATAGCACCCTGATCAGTAAATACATTATCCGTATGATAATATTTTGCATTCCCGTCGGTTTTCAGCTTTCCATTCAGGAAAGTTGGATTTACCGATAAGGTTGTTCCCATTCTGCTCAACTGCGAACGGTCGAGAACACCGTTGTCGAGCAGATATTCAAGATTTAAACGATAAGGGAAATTTTTTACGCCTCCTGTAAATGTCAGGTTATTATCTGTTGCAAAACCAAGACGGAAAATTTCTTTCTGCCAGTCGGTATTTTCTGTTCCCAATAAAGCCTGCTGGGTAGGTGTTCCATCTGCCGTAAGCGCATTGCGTAATTCATCTGCAGAAAGCACATCTACATATTTTGTCACCTGCGAAACAGCATTGTTGGTGCTGTACTGCACATGAAATTTATTATCGCTTACACCTCTTTTTGTGGTCACAATAATTACCCCGTTCGCTGCACGTGAACCGTAAATAGCAGCAGCAGATGCATCTTTCAGGATGGTAATATTTTCAATGTCACCGGGATTGATGAGGCTGAGTGCATTTCCCGCACCGCTGATCCCGTTATTGTCCACCGGCACGCCGTCGATCACGATCAGCGGGTCGTTACTTGCATTCAGTGAAGTACCTCCTCTGATGCGAATACGGCTTCCCGAACCCGGCATCCCGCTGTTGGAAGTGATCTGCACACCGGAAACCTTTCCTAAGATCAGTTGCTCGGGCGTGGTAACATTTCCTTTTTGAAATTCTGCCGCACCCACATTGGTGATCGATCCCGTGAGATCCTTTGATTTAACGGTTCCATATCCCACAACAATGGCGGTTTCCAGCAATAAAGCATCTTCCTCCAGTGTAATATCCTTCGTCATTTTCTGACCGGCTGCAAGCGTAATGGATTCGGTAATTTTTTTAAAGCCGATGTAATTGTAAGAGACAGAATACGTTCCCGGTTCATCGAAGGAAAGGACATAGGTGCCGTCAAAGTCGGAAACCGTGCCTTTTCCGGTCCCGTCTATCATGATCGTAACACCGATGAGCGTCTCGCCGGTAGCGTCCTTAACAGTTCCCGACAGCGTAGCGCCTTGTCCCCACACCATTGCGGGCAGCGATACACAGATCAGAAGCAACGCCCTCCTGAAAAGTAAAGAAATGTTCATCATGTAAATTGTTGTTTTAAAGTTTGAATAATATGCGTCAGAAATGACAGCATGCAGAATGATTTAAGTTTTGTCAACTGAATCAACTGCAATTTTAAGAATTGTTCACCTTATTATGCATTTTTTAGCGGGGAATTTATGATCCTGCCTGTTTTTTGAGCAGAAGCATTTGAAAAGCGGGATTATTTTGCATTTTTCAGAAGCGATCCGATAATGCGAAAACGACAGATCGACCTTTGGTGGTGATGTGGTTTTATGGGTATTATTCAGGCTCTGTTTTTATAGATACTTTTGAATTGTAATATGCTCAGGGCAATGCCTGCACAATGGTTCCGGTTTTTGTTTTGGATGATGCTGATCGCCTTATCCCGCCCGGTAATTCCGCTCAGCGCACAGTCAACATTATTTACCCTGCTGCCTGATTCTGCCACACATGTTTTTTTCAATAACCATTTGACCGAAGACGAAGCCACCAATGTACTTACCTATCAGTATTTATATAATGGCGGCGGTGTTGCGGTCGGAGATATTAATAACGACGGACTCGAGGATCTTTTTTTTGCAGGCAATCAGGTTGCAGATAAATTGTATCTGAATAAAGGCGGACTCATATTCGAGGATATTACAGAAAAAGCAGGAATATCCCGTACCACCGGATGGAGTACCGGCGTTACCATGGCAGATGTAAATGCCGACGGGCTGACGGATATTTATATCTGCAGATCGGGCGCTCATTCCACGCATAACCGCAGAAATGCATTGTATATAAACAATGGAAATCTTACGTTCACGGAAAAAGCAGCAACATACGGATTAAATGATTCTTCCTTCAGCACAATGGCTTCATTTTTTGATTATGACCGCGACGGCGACCTGGATATGTTTCTGCTCAATCATGCAGTTACGCAAACAAAAGGTGTACTGCTCAACGACCTGCGCGCACAACGCGACAAATATGCGGGAAATAAATTATTTAAAAATGAGAACGGATATTTTACAGATGTAAGTGCTGCCGCCGGCATTTATGGAAGTCCGATCAATTTCGGACTGGGTATTTCCGTTGGTGATATAAATAACGACGGCTGGCCCGATATTTTTGTGACAAACGATTATCAGGAACACGATTTTCTTTATTTAAATAACCGGAACGGCACGTTCACCGAAATAATTAAATCCGCAATGGGACATACATCGAATTTTTCGATGGGCTGTGATCTCTCCGATATAAATAACGATGGATGGCTCGATCTGTTTGTCGCAGATATGCTGCCGGAAGATAATTACAGACGTAAATTATTGCAGGGACCCTCGCGGTACGATGCGTATCAGCTGATGGTGGGTTACGGATATTATCATCAGCTCATGCACAATACCCTGCAGATCAATAACGGAAATAATACTTTTTCGGAGATCGCATTTTCTGCGGGAGTGGCCACCACCGACTGGAGCTGGGCGCCTTTATTTGCAGATCTTGATAACGACGGATATAAGGACCTCGTTGTTACAAATGGTTACCGCCGCGATTTCACGGATATGGATTTCATGAAATATACCTATGCGAAAGAATCAAGACAGGCGTTTCTGGAGGAATACAAATTAAATACACTCGCCCTGGTGGAGAAAATGGAATCTGTAAAAATTCCGAATTATGTTTTCAGAGGAAATGCTTCCCTGCAATTTGAAAACAAAGTGAACGACTGGGGATTCGGTGCAAAAAGTTTTTCAAACGGATCTGTGTATGCCGACCTCGACAACGACGGAGATCTTGATATCGTGATTAATAATATTAATGACGCAGCATTTATTTACAGAAATAATGCGGAACAACAACTAAAAAATCATTTCATACAAATAACATTGCGCGGCGAAAAAAATAATACTGCCGCAACGGGTGCACGTGTGACAGTCAGCAATGGGAATAAATCCTGGATGCAGGAACAAATGCCCGTGAGAGGATACGCTTCTTCCGTTTCCAATACACTGCATTTCGGGTTGGGAGAAACAAATACCGTTGATATAACCGTCATATTCCCGTCAGGGAAAACGATAGCGTTAAAAAATCAGGCTGCGGACAGAAATATTATTATCGATGAATCCGCTGCATCTTACCCGCAAAATATTTTAAATGGTGATCGCAACTTTTTATTTACAGATGTTACCTCCGATGTTTTAAATTATATTGAAGGCGAAGAAGATTTTATCGATTATAAACGCGAACCGCTGCTTCCTTATAAATTATCACAGCAGGGTCCGAAAATGGCAAAAGGCGATGTGAATGGCGACGGACTGGAGGATGTTTATATCTGCGGAGCAAAAAACAAAAAAGGACAATTATTTATTGCAGATGCAACCGGTTCCTTTTCACCGGTGTATGGAATGATATGGGAAAATGATTCTGCTTTTCAGGATGCCGATGCCGTTTTTTTTGATGCGGACAATGACCACGATCTGGATCTGTATGTCGTTAGCGGAGGAAATCAGTTTGACAGGAATGCACCATTAGTAAAAATGGAATTTCTTGCCATAGTGGCCATTGCATTGGGATTTGTATC
>CAYTFT010000007.1:0-21059 GCA_964437155.1 uncultured Chitinophagales bacterium
AAATAATTTAAAACTCAACTTTAATTATAATACGCAGGCGACATTTGATTTCGAAAATCAAATTAAACTTGAATACAAAGGAAAGGAAGACCAGATCGTGCAGGGAATTGAAGCCGGTAATGTGAGCCTACCTCTCACTACACAATTAATTCCGGGAACACAATCATTATTTGGTATTAAAACTGAATTGCAGTTTGGACGACTTACCGTTACGAATGTGCTCTCGCAGCAAAAATCACAAACGCAAAGTATTCAGGTTGAAGGCGGCGCACAAAAAAGAGAATTTGAAATATTTGCAGATGAATATGATGAGAACAGACATTTCTTTATGTCGCATTATTTCAGACAGGGATATGAAGGCTGGCTGAAAACTTTACCGTATGTAAGTTCTCCCATCAACGTAACCAAGATCGAGGTATGGGTAACGAATACAACGGGTGAAACACAAAATACACGTGATATCGTTGCATTTTCTGATCTCGGTGAACCGGATTCCATTTACTGGGGTGTAATTAATCCTGCAGGAACCATTAATTCCCTCACACCAAACGGGCTGCCGTCCAATTATGCGAACGACCTGTATCAGAAACTCAACGGAACTTCCGGAACGCGTGATCTCAATACGGTAATTTCAACGTTATCGGGTGCATCATTTAATATGCAGGCAGTGCAGGATTATGAGAAAGCAAGAATGCGCAAACTCGATCCTACAGATTATATCTTCAATCCGCAACTCGGATTTATTTCCTTAAATACAACGCTGCAACCGGATGATGTTCTCGCGGTTGCTTATGAATATACGTATCAGGGACAAACATTTCAGGTGGGTGAATTTTCAAGCGATCTTCCTCCGGGAGTGGATACATCGAATGTATTATTTATGAAAATGCTGAAGAGCACTTCTGCCATCACACAAATTCCGCTCTGGGATCTGATGATGAAAAACGTGTATTCACTCGGTGCGTTTCAGGTGAGCAACGAAGGCTTCCGGCTCGATGTATTGTATCAGGATCCGGGTGGTGGAATGAAAAGATATATTCCTGCAAATAATGCAGATGTAAACGGTAAGCCGCTGATCAAATTACTCGGACTTGACCGGTTAAATAATAATAATGATCCGCAACCGGATGGTATTTTCGACTTTGTCAACGGCGTTACGATAAATACGCAAAACGGTCGCGTGTATTTTCCGGTGCTGGAACCTTTCGGCGGATATCTGAAATCGGAAAATGTTTTTGACGGAGATGTGGAAGCGGAAAAATTCGCGTATGATGAATTATATTCCGAAACAAAAACAATTGCGCTGCAATTTCCGCAATACGACAGGTATGTTATCTCGGGAGAATATAAATCGAGCGTGTCATCCGAAATTTATCTCGGTGCATTTAATTTACCGAAAGGCTCGGTGCAGGTAACTGCCGGCGGACAATTATTGACAGAGAACGTAGATTATACCATTGATTATTCACTGGGGCGTTTAAAGATCATCAATGAATCCATTTTAAATTCAGGCCAGCAGATAAATGTATCCTTTGAGAATAATGCATTTTACGGATTTCAGACAAAGTCTCTCGTAGGAACGCGTCTGGATTACTGGATCAATGATAATTTTACATTAGGTGCAACATGGCTGCATTTATCAGAGAGGCCCTATACACAAAAAGTAAATATCGGCGACGATCCGATCTCGAACAGCGTTTACGGATTTGATGTTAATTATACCAACGATGCACCGTGGCTCACGCGCGCATTAGACAAATTACCGCTGTACGGAACAAAGGAAGCTTCCACTATTACCTTAACAGGTGAGGTTGCGCGTTTTCAGCCGGGACACTCCAAGGCCATCGGAAAAGGGGATGCAGGAACAATTTATATTGATGATTTTGAAGGCAGCAGAAGTGCCTATGATCTGAAATTTCCATTTGCAAGCTGGGTGCTTGCAAGTACACCACAGGACGCGAGTGATGAATTTTCCAATAATCTTTTTCCGGAAGCAACTTTATTCGACAGCCTGGAATACGGAAAAAACAGAGCGAAGATCGCATGGTATAATATCGATCCGTTGTTCAATGAAGAAAACAATCCGTCACAACCCGATCATTTATCTTCTGCCGACCTTTCCAATCACTACACAATGCAGATTGATGAAAAGGAAATTTTCCCGCAGGCTGATTTTGAAACAACCGTATTAACGCAACTCTCCACATTTGACCTGGCGTATTATCCGAAAGAACGCGGACCTTATAATTATGATGCGATCGCGGGACCTTATTCTGCAGGTGTTTCTCCGGATGGAACACTCAATGATCCGGAATCACGCTGGGGCGGAATTATGCGGAACCTCGAAACAAATGATTTTGAAGCAGCAAATATTGAATTTGTAGAATTCTGGGTGATGGATCCTTTCGATAACCGCGGTCCGTTCGACGAACAGGTTACAGATGGCGGTTATTTATTTATCAATCTCGGAAACGTATCGGAGGATATTCTAAAAGATTCCCGTATGTTCTTCGAAAACGGATTGCCGAAAGACGGCACAACCGACGGGCTCGATCAAACGAACTGGGGAAATGTTCCGCGAACATTACCTATTACAACAGCATTTGATAATGATGTTACCTCCCGTGCAAATCAGGATAAAGGGTACGACGGATTAAATGATGCGGAAGAGGCGGCTTTTCAGAGCGATTATTTAACCGATGTTTCAACCATCGTAACAGGTGCCGCACTTGATCTTATAGAAAATGACCCTTCTTCCGATGATTATCATTATTACCGCGGAGGTGATTATGATGATCAGGAATTAAGCATACTCGAACGCTATAAAAAATACAATAATCCGCAGGGAAACTCTCCCACAACGGAATCATCTCCTGAAACATATCCTACTGCAGAAACAACTATTCCGGAAACAGAAGACCTCAATGATGATTTTACACTGAATGAAACGGAATCGTATTTTCAGTATCGTATTAAAATGGAGCCGAACATGGAAAATACCAATCCGTTCATTACGGATGTGGTGATGGCGGCACATTCATTTAAAGACGGCAGCACCGATTCCATTAAATGGTATCAGTTCAAAGTGCCGATCGATCAGTATGATTCACGCATCGGTAGTATCCAGGATTTTAAATCCATCCGTTTTATCCGGATGTATATGACGGAATTTACGGATCCGCTGGTAATGCGTTTTGCACGTCTCGAACTGGTAAGAAATCAATGGAGAAGATATCAGTTTTCCATGCTGAATCCTGGTGAATATTTGCCGGATGATGATGGTAATGAAACCGATTTTAATGTTTCATCCGTGAGCATAGAAGAAAATTCGCTGCGTCAGCCGATTCCGTATGCATTGCCTCCCGGTGTTGAACGCGAGCAAACGCTCGGCAGCGGAAGTTCGGTTTCCACCTATCAGCAAAATGAACAGTCGCTGAGTATGCAGGTTTGTCCGCTGCAGGATGGCGATGCAAGAGCGATATTTAAATCACTCGAAATTGATCTTCGCCGCTATGGCCGTATGATCATGAACGTACATGCCGAACCATTACCCGATGCACCGCTTGCAACATTAAATGACGGCGACCTGCATTTATTTATCCGGCTGGGATCTGACTTTACAAATAACTATTATGAATATGATGTGCCGCTGAAGGTGACGACATTACCATTGCCGGCAGGAACGATCGAAGATGATGCAGTGCGCAGTGCGATATGGGCAACATTGATTGATTTTCCGCTCGATTCGCTGGTGACAATTAAATCATTGCGAAACAATGCGCAGATATCTCCGCTGACACCATTTTCTGTTTCTGCGGATGATGGTGCAGCCTACACTATAATCGGAAATCCGGATCTCGGGTATGTGGAAGAGATCATGATCGGTATCAGGAATCCGAAGGATGCAGCCGGCAGCGGTGAAGAATATTGTGCGGAGGTTTGGGTGAACGAATTACGCCTTACCGGAATCGATGAATCCGGCGGATGGGCCGCATTAGCGCGCGCAGATCTCAAATTAGCCGACCTCGGAAATTTTGTGGTATCCGGTAATATGCATACTGCCGGTTTCGGAACACTCGAACAACAAATTGATGAACGGTATAAAGATAATTTTTATCAGTATGCCGCATCACTGACATTAGAACTCGGTAAATTTTTACCGCAGGGATTGAATTTGCGTTTGCCGTTCTATGCAAGTTTATCGGAGTCATTCAGTAATCCGGAATTCGATCCATATGAACTCGATGTCGATCTGAATGATAAGATCAGCGATATCACCAATACGTACGGCGCAGATTCTGCCGATACCTATAAACAGGCGGTAATCGATTATATCGCGGTGAAGAGTATCAATTTTACGAATATCCGGTTTGAACGCGGCGACAAAGCAGGCAATCCGCATCCATGGGATAAGGAGAATTTAGATCTCACACTTGCCTACACACAGGAATATAACAGCAATCCCACCATTCAGTATGATGTGGTGAACAGATATAAAGCGGGTCTTGGATACAGCTATAATCAGAAAGCAAAATTCATTATGCCTTTTGAAAAGGTAATTGATAAAAAATATAAATGGCTCACGCCTGTGCGCGATTTTAATTTTAATCTCCTGCCAACGGGATACAGTTTCCGTACAGAACTTAACCGTCAATTCGGAGAAACACTGATGCGTGATATTTATGGTGACGGACTGATTGATCCGACCTTCGATAAATATTTTACCTGGGATCGTTTTTACGGATTAAAACTGGAACCTGCGAAATCCATCAAAATAGATTTCTCTGCAACCAATAATGCACGAATTGATGAACCGTACGGCCGGCTCGACACGCCCGAAAAAAGAGATACCTTATGGAATAATTTCATGGATCTCGGAAGGAACACGAATTACCGGCATACACTTGCAGTAAATTACACCCTGCCGATAAGTAAATTACCGATATTCAGCTGGGTAACGATCAAGGCGAATTATAATTCCTCCTATCAATGGATTGCAGGGTCACTCGGATTATCAGATACACTCGGTAATACAATTAATAATACGCAGTCGCGTTCACTCAATAATGAATTTAATTTCAGGAACCTCTACAATAAATCGAAATTCCTGAAGCAATATAATTCCAATACATCGCCGACAAAGACCGCGAAGAAACCACCGGAGGGCGACAAGCGGGAGGGAGAAGATACGGGTGATGAAGAGGATGCAACTGCGGATGCCGGCAAAAAAGAAAAAACGGCAACGGTTGCAGGTCCGACAGAAACGATGATCCGTTTGCTGATCAGTTTAAAACGCGTCACCATTAATTATTCGCAGAATTACGGAACCACCGTTCCCGGATTTATGCCGACCTCGCAGGTGATGGGATTAAATACCTCCACCATGGCGCCGGGCTGGGATTTTATTTTCGGATATCAGCCGACATATAAATGGCTCGACAGCATTGCACAAAAAGGATGGATCAGCAAGGCGCCTTCGCTGAATTATCTCCTGATGCAGAATTACAGTGAGAACCTGGATGCGCGTGCCAACCTCGAGCCGATCAAAGATTTCAAACTGGATATCAACCTCAATAAAACCTATTCAAAAAATCATTCCGAATATTTTAAAAACACATTAAGCGTTGAGGATCCGCTCTATGAACATGTAAATGCAGTGGATGCGGGTTCGTATACGATCAGTTACAGCATCATGGGTACTGTGTTTGAAAAATTATCAGCGACAGATGTTTCGGCTACCTTCAAACAATTTGAAGCCAACAGGGAAATTATTTCACAGCGCTGGCAGAATGAACTGAACACTATTTATTCCAACGATATATTTTATAATCCGCTCGACAGCACGTACCTCCCGAACTATGCAGAAGGCTACGGTCCGTATTCGCAGGATGTTTTAATTCCTGCATTCCTTGCGGCATATACCGGCCAAAGCGCAAATGATATTTCGCTGGATGCATTCAGCACAGTACCGAAGCCGAATTACAGGATCACCTATAATGGTTTAAGTAAACTGCCGGGATTCAAAAAAATATTCTCTGCATTCAACGTTTCGAGTGCTTATACCTCCACACTTGCATTAAGCAGTTTTGCAACGGACCTTGATTTTGACGGAAATTATTTCGCCTATGCGCATGTGGTGGATACGCTCACAGGAAATTTCGTGACCTTATATGATATTCCGAATATTGTGATCAATGAGTCCTTGTCACCGCTCATCGGTATTGATGCAACATGGGTAAATGGTGTTACTTCGAAATTCGATTTCAAAAAATCACGAACGCTCACCATGAGTTTTATTGATTATCAGCTGACACAGATCAACTCAACTGAATTTACGATCGGCATGGGATATAAAATGAGCGGATTCACCTTCCCGTTCAAGATCCGCGGTAAACGGCCGAATCTGGAGAATGACCTTACCTTCAAATTTGATTTCAGTTTCAGAGATGATATCACTACGAATTTCAGACTTGATCAGGAATTAAATGAACCCACCGGTGGTATGAAGACCATCTCCCTGTCACCCACTATCGACTATGTGGTGAATGACCGGTTCAATATTCAGTTATATTTTGACCGCCAGCAAACAATTCCGAAGATCTCAACTTCATATCCTATTACTTCAACCAATGCCGGTGTGAAGGTGAGATTTTCACTGAGCGAATAATATTTTGCTCTGAAACGGTTAATTTTGGATCCGAAAAATCATTAGCATGAATTTACCTGCAGAATTAAAGTATACGAAAGATCACGAATGGGTGCGTATTGAAGGAAACACCGGCACGATCGGCATCACCGATTTTGCGCAGCGCGAATTGGGAGATATCGTTTATGTCGATATCGAGCGAATGGGCGAAATGGTAGCCGCTGAATCCGTATTCGGAACAGTGGAAGCGGTGAAGACCGTTTCGGAACTTTTTATGCCACTTACGGGAAAGGTGATCGAAGTGAACCCGGGACTGGAAGCTGCACCGGAATCTGTAAATCAGGATCCCTATGGCAACGGCTGGATGATTAAGATCGAGATCGCTGATCCTGCTGAGATCGACCGCCTGCTTACGGCTGAGCAATACGCGGCCGTCATTTCATAAGGCACATGGCTTTTCGCAATAATTACTGGACTGCACTCCTGTTCTTCTGGGCGGCAGTGATATTTGTCGTATCGGTAATTCCCGGTGAGGACCTTCCCTCGCTTTCGATTTGGGAGCCGGATAAAGTGATGCATGCGCTGGTTTATGCCATACTCTCTTTTCTTACCTTTAAAGTAATGCGGAGAAATTATGTAACCTTTTCATTGTCGAAAACGATATTTATTGCGGCAGGATTATGCATTTCATTCGGATTTATCATCGAAATGATTCAGAGGCTGTTGCCAACGAGGAGTTTCGACCTGCTCGATGTATTCGCCAACACCACAGGATGTTTTATATCGCTGTCGGTACTGTGGCTGACGAACAGGTAATTCGATCCCGGAATTTGCAAAGCAGTAAGCACAATTTTTCAGGAATGTTTTTTGAATCATACAGTAAACATTTTCCCCGCAGAAAATAAAGAATGGCATCACCGGATATATACAGCTCCAGGAGTTTTGACGATATTGTTTTTGAAAGTCGCAATAAACAATACGGCTCGTATATTTTACGCCGCATTATTCCGAAACATACCTGGGTATCTCTCGGTATCACCTCCGGTAGCGTTGTAGTTTTCATAGGTATTCTTTTTACTGATTTTTCGTTTCTGCGGCGCACCGAAGAATTAATTCCCCTGCCGGTTGAGATCACACTTTCTGACCCGCCGCCGATCCTGGAAGCAATGCCGCCTGCTGTTCCGCCGGCTGCAGAAAAAATGGCAACATCCGAACTCGTTGAAATGGAAGTGAAGCAGGATAATCAGGTGAACGATCCCGAAAAAATAAGGAATGATGAAAAGGTGGATTCTACTGCAAACGGGACGCAGAAAAATGGCTCGGATAAATCTTCGACACAATCGGGAAACGGTTCCACGGTATATGTAAGTGTGGAAGAAATGCCGGTTTATCCCGGAGGCAAGATCGGCCTCACCAAATATTTAAAGGAAAATCTGGAATACCCGAAAGAAGCAAAAGAGAATGGTATTCAGGGAACGGTGATCGTATTTTTTGTGGTGAATGAGGACGGCTCTGTTTCGGATGTGAAACTGAAAAAAGGAATTGGCGGTGGCTGCGACAAAGAAGCGATACGGATCGTTCAGGAAATGCGGAAATGGAAACCCGGCAAGCAGGGCGGCGTACCCGTAAAGGTCTATCAGCAATTACCCATCGTGTTTAAATTACAGGGAGAATGAACGTCGCGTTAATTTGTGTTACCGGCGCTGAACAGTATATTTGAAACAATTGTTTTTCGTTTATGTCACGTATGCACAGATATATTTTTATCCTTTTTCTAAGCCTGGCGGCAGCGGGCACTGTGCATGCGCAGACAGATGCAAATCTCGCGCAGCAATATATGGCCAACGGAGAGTATGATAAGGCTGCCGACCTCTACAAAAAATTATACAACGACAATCCCAACGGTTATTACAAGGCATATTTGAATTGCCTGCTTGTGCTGAATGACTATAAAGAAATTGAAAAAGTTACGGATAAGCAGATCAAAAAGAATCCGGAGAACCTTACCTATTATGTCGACCTCGGGAATGCCTACGGTAAAAAAGGGGATACAAAAGCGCAGCAGCAGCAATATGATCTTGCCATTCAGAAAATTACCAATAATAAAGTGCAGGTAAATCAGCTTGCTACTGCATTTATTTCAATGGATGAACTCAAACGCGGGATCGAGGTGTATGAAAAGGCGAAGAAAGTGGTAACTGATTATTCCTTCAATTTTGAACTTGCCGGATTGTATTACCGCGATGGAAGAATGGATCTCAGCATGGATACGTATCTGAATTATTATGATGAAAATCTTCCCTCTGCATTTTCGCGCGTAACATCGGCATTTACACAAATGCTCGATGAACCTAAAGATCATGCTTATTTACAGGAAAAATTATTTGACAGGATCCAGCGCGGGCATAACGAAGTAATGTTTACCGAATTGCTGATCTGGGATTATGTTCAGCAAAAGGATTACAGCGGCGCCTTTTTACAGGCAAAGGCACTGGATAAAAGATTTAAGGAGAATGGAGAGAGAATTTTCGATCTGGCTGAAACTGCACGCACGGAAGGTGATTTTGATGCAGCCATTGAATGTTATAATTACATTATTGCAAAGGGTCGTGATTTTCCGTTTTATTTCACTTCCAAAAACGGAATATTGAACTGCAGAAAAGAAAAAATATTCAATACAAATAATTATACCATGACCGATATTAACGAGCTGAAACAAAGTTATCTCGGTTTCCTCAGTGAATATCAGAGAAATGATGTGCGCGCCGGTATGGTAACGGATGACCTCGCAAAACTGGAAGCATTTTATATTCATAATGTGGATACAGCGATCACACTACTGGAAGCAGTGGTGCAGTGGCCATCCTTAAATAATAATGACCGCTCGCGGTTTAAACTCGACCTCGGAGATTTTTATCTTATTACGGGGGATGTATGGGAGGCAACATTACTATATTCTCAGGTTGATAAGCTGATGAAAGATGAGCCGCTCGGCGAGGAAGCACGCTTCAAAAATGCAAAGCTTGCTTATTACCGCGGCGATTTTGAATATGCACAGGGACAACTGAATGTATTAAAGGCTTCCACAAGCGAGCTCGTATCCAACGATGCGATGAAATTATCTGTTTTCATTACAGAAAATCTGGGGTTGGATACTACTAAAGAGCCCATGCTTATTTTTTCGGAGGCAGATCTGATGGTTTTTCAGAATAAGATACCGGAAGCATTAAACCTGCTCGATACCCTTACGGCAAGATATCCCGGACATACGCTGACAGATGATATTTTGTTTTTAAAAGCAGATATCGAATTAAAAAAGCAACATGTTGCCGAAGCTGTTCTGTTACTCGAATCCATCCAGCAGAATTATGCTTTTGAATTACTCGCAGATGATGCCATTTTCAAACTGGCGGAGATTTATCAATATGACCTGAAAGATTATGAAAAGGCAAAGACCTGCTATGAACAGATCATCCTTAACTATAAGGATTCACTGTATGTGAACGAGGCCCGCAAGCGATTCAGGGCATTGCGCGGAGATAATCTGAATTAAAATAACCTGCAGTATTCCTGCGCCGGATATTAATACCGCATGGTTATTTTCCTGCCATTTCCGCAGCCGGAATTTTTCCTTGGAATTTTTTACTACTTTTCTGCATTATTACTGCACTATGTATATCTATAATGTAACGATAAAGGTAGAACTGCACAGGGCCGATGCATGGCTCGAATGGATGAAGGCAAAGCATATTCCCGATGTAATGGCGACCGGTTATTTCACTGAAAGCCGGATTTGTCGCATTCTCGATGAGGATGATTTTGAAGGTGTTACCTATGCAGTGCAATATACCTGCAACGATCTCAACGATTTCCTGCAATATAAAGCATTGCATGCTCCTGCTTTGCAAAAAGATGCATTCGATAATTTTGGCAGTGACTTTATTGCCTTCCGCACTTTGATGGAAATTCTCTGACAGGTGAACAAACCTTCTGTTCTGTTGTTCGGATGCTTTACGTTTGAATAAATAGATGCAGAAACATGTCATAGTGATTGGTGCGGGCTTCAGCGGATTGTCCGCTGCTTCGGCATTAGCGAAGAAGGGATATAAGGTAACTGTAGTGGAAAAAAATGAACAGGCCGGTGGACGTTGTTCGGTTTTTTCAGAGCAGGGATTCACTTTTGATATGGGTCCGAGCTGGTACTGGATGCCCGATGTTTTCGACTGGTACTTCGCGGAATACGGAAAAAAAACCTCTGATTATTATGCGCTCAAACGACTGGATCCGGGATACCGTGTCATTTTTCCCGGGAACGAAGTAACCGATATTCCGGCAACACCCGAAAAGGTCGCAGCATTATTTGAATCCATGGAACCCGGTGCTGCAATGCAACTGGATAAATTCCTGAAAGATGCTGCTTATAAGTATTCCGTAGGGATGAAGGATCTTGTTTTTCGCCCCTGTAATTCTGTACTGGAGTTTGCCGACAGGCGCATGGTAAAAGCATTATTTTCCATGCAATTATTTACTTCCCTGCGCAAGGAGATACACAGTAAATTTAAAAATGAAAAGATCAGAAGGATTCTTGAATTTCCTGTTTATTTTTTGGGTGCTCTTCCTTCCAATACACCTGCATTATATTCCATATTAAATTACGCCGATCTGGTTCTTGGCACCTGGTATCCCATGGGCGGTATGTATAAGATCATTGCCGGTATGCAAAGATCTGCAGAAGAAACGGGTGTGAAATTTTTATTCAATGCACCGGTATCTTCCATTATTACGGAAAGCGACAAGGTAAAGGGTGTTCAGGTAAATGGTGCGCTTATTTCCGGCGATGCTATTGTAGCCGCTGCCGATTATCACCATGTGGAAGAAAAATTATTACCGGCACAACATAAAAATTATAATGAAGCATATTGGGATAAAAAGGTTTTCGCACCTTCCTGTATCATATATTATCTCGGCATCCGCGGTGAAGTGAAAAACCTGTTGCATCATAATTTATTTTTTGATGCGTCATTTGAATCATTTGCAAACGAAATCTATAAGGATCCGCAATGGCCGTCAAAACCGTTGTTCTATGTTTCGGCGCCCTCCAAAACAGATGCATCGGTTGCACCTGCAGGCGATGAAAATCTCTTTATCCTTGTGCCTGTGGCGCCGGGTCTGACTGATACGGAAGAAATCAGAGAACGCTATTATGCAATGGTGATGGACAGGCTGGAAAAATATTGCGGTGCCTCCATCCGTGACCGTGTGGTATGCAAAAGAATATTTGCACCGGGTGATTTTGTAAGTCGTTATAATGCATATAAAGGGAATGCATACGGCCTTGCAAATACGCTGATGCAGACGGCAGTCTTTAAACCGAAAATGCGCAATGCCAGACTGAAAAATCTTTTTTACGCCGGGCAGCTCACTGTTCCGGGACCGGGGGTTCCGCCCAGTATGATATCGGGATATGTTGTGGCAGGTGAAGTATCAAAAGTGCTGGGTTGAAAATTACCTTTTTACTGCGTGAACAATTTGATTATTGAATGGTTTTACACGAACAATTCAGGATATGCTCGAACTTTTCCATCAGTCATCATTTACCTGCAGCCGCAAAGTAACTGAGTCATACAGTAGCTCCTTTACCCTTGGCATAAAAGCATTGGATAAAAAATATCATGATGCCATTTATGGTATTTATGGATTTGTGCGTTATGCAGATGAGATCGTAGATACCTTTCACGACTGGGACAAGCGTGCATTATTCGATCGATTTACACGGGATACGTGGACCGCAATTGCCGATGGAATTTCCCTCAATCCGATTCTGCATGCATTTCAGCTTACAGTGAGAAAATATGCTATTGACAGATCGTTGATAGAAGCGTTTCTCCGCAGCATGGAAATGGATCTTGATACTAAACAATACAGGGAAGATAATTACAACGAATATATTTTCGGAAGTGCCGAAGTGGTCGGGTTAATGTGCCTGAAAGTATTTTGTGCGGAGGAACCCGGATTATATGCAACACTGAAGCCTTCAGCACAACGCCTGGGCGCAGCATTTCAGAAGGTGAATTTTCTGCGCGACCTGCAATCAGATTATAAAGAAAGAGGCAGGGTGTATTTTCCTGATGTTGATTTTGAGAATTTTTGCCGTGATAAAAAATCCCTGATCGAACGGGAGATACAGCAGGATTTTGAAGCAGCTTACCTCGGAATAAAATTATTACCCGAAGGAGCTAAATTCGGCGTGTATCTCGCTTATAAATATTATCTTAAATTATTCAGGAAGATCATGCAAACCGATGCGGAAAAAGTGATGCAGACACGTATCCGCGTTTCCAACCCGAAAAAGATGACCATGTGGGCATCTGTATATATTCAGTCGAACCTTCTGGGAATTTATGCGCCATGAATAATGCTTATCTCTATCTGGCCATAAATATGGCGACCATGTTTTTCCCGCTGGTATGCAGCTTCGAGAAACGTGTTGCGTATTTCCGGTGGTGGAAGTTTCTCTTCCCTTCGTTGCTGGTTACTGCTGTTGTTTTTCTCACATGGGATTATTTTTTTACGCAGGCAGGTGTCTGGGGTTTCAGTGCTGTTTACACCACCGGAATTACAATTGCAGGTCTTCCCGTTGAGGAAATTTTGTTCTTTTTTACTGTGCCGTTCGCAAGTATATTTATTTATACTTTCATAAACAGGTTCTGGTCCGATGCGGGTGTTTTTAATAAAGTGCAAATACCCGTGACCTGGTTTTTATTTTTTATTTCTGTTACGGGATTCATTATTTTCCATGACAAGGCATATACCGCTTCCAACTGTTTGTTTGCAGCACTTTTATTGGGACTGCAATTATTTGTGATCAAAGGAAATTATATGGGAAAATTTTACCGGTTTTATCTTTGGCACCTGATCCCGTTTTTTATTGTAAATGGTATTCTTACCGGTACGGGATTAAATGAGGCGGTGGTATGGTATAACAATGCAGAAAATATCGGGATACGTATGGGAACGATACCGCTGGAGGATAGTTTATACAGTTTCAGTCTGATGCTGATGAATATTTCGTTGATGGAATGGTTGCGTGAGCGAAATACATTAGCAGTTAAAATGCATGTACGATGACAATTTTAATAAATATCGCATCCTGTTTAGGCGCCTTTATTTTTATGGAAGGATTTGCCTGGGCGATGCATAAATATGTTATGCATGGCCCGGGCTGGTTTCTGCACCGGTCGCACCACGAACCGCGTCATGGCAGATTTGAACGCAACGATTGGTATGCAATCATTTTTGCCGCTCCCGCCATTCTGCTGATGTGGATAGGAGCGCCGGCATACAATTATATTTTTTGGATCGGTACGGGAATCAGTCTTTATGGTTTCTGTTATTTTTTATTTCACGACGTGATCGTGCATCGCAGGGTGAAGCATAATTTTAAACCGGGCAATCCCTATTTGCAAAGAATTACCCGTGCGCATAAAATACATCACAAAAAAATGTCGAAAGAAAACGGGCGGGCATTCGGATTTTTATTCGCCCATCCGAAATTTGATGTAAAGAAAACAGAAGATCAGCCGTAGCCGTTTAATTTTTTACAAATCGCTCTGTTACTGACTTTCCGTTATAGAAATACCGGAGTGAATAGACACCGGAAGCAAAACTTTCAACATTAAATGTTTCCGTTCCTGCATCCACCTGTTTAGAAAGAATAATTTTACCCGTTATGTCCCGTATTTCTATGAAGCCGTTATTCGGAATACGGATGGTGCAATATGCATCAACAGGATTTGGCGAAATATGTAAAGCTGATATTTCATTATTTACAATCGCGGTTGTCGGGTCAGATAGATAGCGCGCCACGAAAAAATCATTATCCGGGCCGCGGTCGAAATACCCGCATACCAGCATTTTCCCGTCCGACTGAATAAGAATTGCCGTTGCGCCGTCGGCTTCATCACTCAGGTCGGAACTCACCATTCCGTCTGTTCCGAAGGTTGGGTCAGGTGTTCCGTTGGCATTGCATCGAATTAATACCGTCTGCATGCCTGAACCATTTCCGCGATAACCTGCTGCAACCAAACGACCATCCCATAAAATAGTAAGTGCATTTAATGCTTCCGGTTCTGTTCCGCCATAGGTGGAATGATACAATCCCGCGGTGCCGAAAGTATTATCCAGTGTGCCGTCTTCATTAAAACGCATCATCATAAAATCTGTATCGAAGCCGATATATTGTTCTCCCGCAACAACAATTTTATTATCCGACTGAATCTGTAAAGCGAATGCCTCTCCGAGTGCAAATCCTGTTGAAACCAGCACCATTCCATCGCTGTCGAAGGTGAGATCCAGACTGCCATCGCCATTATATCTTGTAAGCGCTATCTGATAATTTGCCGTTATACCAACATAACTGTATCCTGCCAACACAATTTTACCATCCGTTTGAATACCCATTGCAAAAGCGGTTGCATGCCTGTCGCTTGAAAAAGGTGTTGCCACTTTCCCGTCAAAATCAAAACCGTTGTCGAGTATTCCGATGCCATTGCATTTAACTGCAGCGAAATTGCGTTTATACATTGTTGCAGTTACTTCTTCCATGCGGTATCCGCCTGCAATAATATTATCATCTTCGAGTACGGAAATAGCGCGGACCGCATCATCCGGGCCACCGAAATCGATGATAAGTTTTCCGGCATCGCCAAACACACCGTCCAGACTTCCGTCGCCGCGATAACGAACGATACACATTTTATTTCCCTCACCATCATACGTGCTGCCGGCAACAAGAATTTTTCCATCGGGCTGAATGGCAATTGCATATGCGAAATCATCATATCCGGCACCAAAATCGGTTGTTACAACACCATCACCTCCGAATACCGGATCGAGGTCCCCTGCAGAGGTAAATTTTGCAACCGCAAAATCTTTGTACGGGCTTGCACCGGGAACGCCATACCCTGCAACAAAAATATTTCCGTCATCATCAACAGCCATTGCCTGTGCCACATCAATGCCTCCGAAATTATATGTTACAATTCCATCGCCGCTGAAAGTGGGATCCAGAGTGCCGGCCTGTGCAAATATGCGGTAGGATATGCCCGAAAGAAAAAGGATTACGATGATCCTGTTAATGAGAGAAGTTTTACTTTTCATAACCTGCAATAAAGGTACGGCAAATCAATGCAATTTATGGTCAGGTTATACGCAGAATATTTTTTTTGAAAAAATAAGCGCTCACCAGCAATACACCGGTAGTTATACCAAACAGGATACCTGCATTATCCAGTATTGCGGGAAATCCGGTACCGCGCCAGAATATATCATAGAAGCCCTGTATGCTCCAGTAATTCACTGAAACAACAGCGGCATCCTGCATAAAGGCAGGCATTATATAGATCGGGATCATACTTCCGCCAACGGCGCTCATAAATAAAATAATTATTGTGCCGATGGAATCAGACTGTTTTTTTGAAGTAACAATACTGGCGAGCAAAACACCAAATGCGGAACAGGCAAATGCAGTTGAGAGGATCATCACAAGCAGTGCAGGCAGGTCAATAAAAATATCGAGCCCGAATGCGATCCACGCAAAAAGAAATAATACACTCAGTTGAAAAACGGAAATGATGGTTGCGGTGGCCATTTTTCCCATAAGAATACTGTAGGGTCGTATCGGTGATTGTAATAATTTTTTCAGCACACCGCTTTCCTTTTCTTCGAGAAGACTCTGTCCGATTGCACTCACGCTGAACAACAGCATCATGATCGCGGTTCCTGCAACCGCCTGTATCAGTCCCCAGTTTGCTGCTTCCTCACCAACAATGCCAGACATCTTAATAAGTGTGTCCCCTTTTTTATCTTCTGCCATGCCTGAACGGATATTATTTCTGATGGAATCTTTCATTACCGGGGGTAATTCGGAAAACATATTATCCATGATCCGGTCAACACCGTGATCAGCATCCTTCTGTCCTTTTATTGCAGATAATTTACTGATGATCAGATTTTGCAGTACGCCGATCTCCATTTCCCTGCTCTGATCGAATTGCAATTCTGCCGGTAAACTGTTTCCGTTATTGAGAGAATCTTCAAGCCCTTTCCGCAAAATGATGTATGCAATATGATCGCCGTTTTTGATGGAGGAAACCGCTTCTTCTTGCAGCATTGATTCCATTTCAATTCCGGGGATGCTGTCGAGTGATGCGATCAGTTCCTTTGAAGCACCGGAGTTGTCTTCATCTGCATATAATAATACGATGGGAGTTCCTTCCTCTTCGTCACCGCCGCCCGCACCGCCGAAAGCAAATGCAAATAAGGTTGTCAGCCCGATGGGTAGCAGCAATGTCAGGAAAAGCGCTTTTTTATCAGTGAAAAAAACTTTCAGGTCCTTAATGGTGATCTTCCACATCGTGATGGTATTTATGGATAATTATTAATCGCGTAATTGTCTGCCGGTAAGATCCAGAAAAATAGTTTCCAGATCTGCATTGCGGATATCAATATTGTGAATGGTAATTCCGGCATCGGAGCATTTTTTTACAATGTCGGGTAAAATATTTCTGGTCTCCCGCGTGTGAATAATCAGTTCTTTATTCTCCGTATCGTTGGTAATTTCATATCCGGGCAAAACCATGGATACATTTCCTTCATAATTGATCACAATGGAACTACCCGTATCGTGATCGCGCTTTAATTCAGGGAGAGTTCCTTCTGCAATGATCTTTCCGTGATCTATAATACCTATCCTGTCGCACATTTTTTCAGCTTCCTCCATATAATGCGTTGTGTACAGAATGGTTTTGTTTTGCTGATGCAGCGATTGCAGCAGTTCATAAATTTTATTCCTGCTTTGCGGATCAATTCCAACGGTGGGTTCGTCCATCAGGATCAATGCGGGATCATGCATCAGGGCACAGGCGATGTTGATCCTTCGTTTCATACCGCCGGAATAAGCGCTGATTGTATCATTTTGCCTGTCGGCGAGCCCGACCCACTCAAGCAGAAATGCAGCTTTTTGTTTTGCATGACTTCCCTTAATACCGTATAAACCTCCCCAGAACAATAAATTATCCAGTGAACTCAGATCATCATATAATGCGATCTCTTGTGGCACGATCCCCATCAGCATTTTTACTTCCGTTGTATGCGCATAAACATCTTTTCCGCCGATTAAAATGGTACCGCTGTCGGGCGGCAGGATCCCGCTGATCATCTGAATGGTAGTGGTTTTGCCGGCGCCGTTAGGACCGAGTAGGCCGTAAAATTCGCCCTCAAGCAGTTCCAGCCTGATCCCGTTCACTGCCCGCTGCTGCCGGAATGATTTGGATATGTTCTGTACAGAAAGCATGACAGGGTAAATCTAAGGATTAGGTGAAGGATGGACAAGTGAGGCGAAGTGATCATTTAATTCATACGTATTTTGAGATCCCTAAGGAAGCTATTTTTGAGTTTTAAGAATTTGCGGGTAAATTTATGTGGCAGATTCAAAAATTCATTACTTCTGATAATCTTAAAATAGTATAAAATTCCGCGGTTGTTAAAAAGGGATTCTCTTTATGTAAATATTTATTCAATAACAGGTGTATCTGAATTAAGTAAGTTGGTATCTGAGGATGAATTGGTCGATATTTCCGAGCTGTATTCGGGAATTTATTTGATTGCGATAAATACTAACACATCAATAAAAGTCACAAAACGACTTAATAAGATTAACTAAAATGAAGCAACACAAATACAAAGTAAATGCTTATTCTTTGATGGCCGGAGCATTTCTTTTTGTCAGCCAAGAACTTGAATCTCAAATTGTTTATTTAGATATTGATCCGGATACTTTAATTCAATTTGAGGAAGATAAGTTTAAGTTGGATTTGGATGATGATGGAATATTTGATGTGCAATTTAATAAAGGTGTAGTTGGCTATTATTGGACAAGTTTGATACAGTGCTTTTCAACTGTCTATATTGCTGGTCGAGAACCTCTTGACAATAATCTTTATTTTATTGGTAAGTCTATTTCATGGGGCAATGATCATATTTATGCCCTGGATTTTGGGTATTTAATTGGCAATAGTGCGCAATTAAATGCTGATGGTTGGGAGTTTATGGTTGAAAAACGCCGTGAAGTCACCTGTTCCTGGATGGGGTCAGTTTTAGGCCCCTGGGTCGGCGTTGTTGGTATGTCCTGGGATGGGGATCTGGATCCTTCAGATAATTATGTTGGGGTTAAATTCGTTGGCGGAGATGATTGTTTTCATTATGGCTGGATACGTTGTACCATAACTGACACTCTGGAAAAGCTTACAATTAAGGATTATGCGTATAATGCTGAGTGTGAGAAAGGGATTTATGCGGGGCAGTTGGTGAGCGGAGTTGAGACAACGGAAAATCTGGCTGGGGTTAATATTTACAGCT
The DNA here is from genome assembly GCA_964437155.1 of uncultured Chitinophagales bacterium. Lineage (GTDB taxonomy): Bacteria > Bacteroidota > Bacteroidia > Chitinophagales > BACL12 > UBA7236. The sequence continues at coordinate 19,064 of CAYTFT010000007.1, forward strand.
TCGGGCAAAGTGTATTTGTGCATATAGGAAAAGAGGATATCGGATCCGCATTGAAAATATTTTCTGTTACCGGTGACTTGATACTTGAAAGCGAACTAACCGGGATCGCAAATAAATTTACCCTTTTTGAAATGCCGAAGGGAATATACTTAGTTGAGGTTTATACGGATAAGGGCATCGCCGTGAAAAAGATTGTTATTCAATAAAGGTGGGCAGTCAGCCAGAAGTGAAGAAGCAGTATCGTGCAGGAAGTAATTGTCATTTGGCAGCAGAAACGGTCCTGACGATTTTCATGTTTTGTTCCTGCTGCCGGCATCAGATTGTTTTCTGCGCATGAACGCTGCATCAGATTTTTCCCGATACAATATTGTCTCTACCTTTACTCTATGTCATCAGAGCTCACTCAACGCACATGGGATTCCGATTTTTTTGGATTTCCTGTGTATGGTGTGAAAATACCCGCAGATTTTAATACATGGCATACTTTCGCGGAATTATCCGAACAGAAAGATATAAGGCTTTTATATGTTTATGTCGCGCTGCCCGTTGGAGTGGGAACGCATGATGTTGTTTTATCTGAGATACAGAATAAATTAAAATTATTTCCCGGGGTTCGTCTATGTCAGGGTCCGTTTATACGGATGGAATTTGAAAAAAAAATTGAATTGTCTGAAAGTAGTATCTCATCCCTTCGACCCGGATTTCAATTATCTGACAAAGAAATTTTACTGCAACTGGCATTGCTGAGCGGGCGTTATTCGCGTTTCCATCTGGACCCGGAAATTCCGGCAGAAAGATTTCAGCAATTATATAAACTTTGGCTGGAACGATCTTTTACCGATGATCCTGATCATACGTTATTTGTGTACAGGAAAGATTATAAGGTAGCGGGATTTATTACCGTTGAAAAAGTAAATGATCAGCAGGCCGAAATTGAATTGATCGCAGTTGATCCGGATCTGCAGCGCACCGGAATTGGAAAAATACTTATTCAACAGGCCTGTCGATGGGCTGCTTCGCGAGGATGTTCGCAGTTGGTTGTTGCTACACAGAGCGAAAACAGAGAAGCTTGCGGGTTATATTCCGCAAGCGGATTTTCAATCACAAAAAAAACAGCCATCTGGCACCTGTGGTATTGATGAACGAATTACCGGAATATTCAAAATTTCAACTTGCCCTGCGCAACGGACAGGACAGAGATGAAATATGGGTTGCTTATAAAGGCATTATCTATGATGTAACTGACAGTACGCTCTGGCGAAACGGCAGGCATTACGAACATTTTGCCGGACAGGACCTTACCCACGAATTTCCCGATGCGCCGCATACGGAGCAGGTGTTTTCCAGAATGAAAATTGTGGGAAAATTAATTTAAGTTCAGCTGTTGAGGTTGAATTTTGTAAGTTGCACAAATGCATTTACACGGGATCGCAATTCCGGTGATTTTAATTCCAGCAATCGTTCCGGTCCGAATTTTTCTACACAGAATGAAGCCATTGCACTTCCGTAAATGATAGCGCGTTTCATATTAATAAATCCGGTATTTTTTGTTTTTGCAAGATATCCGATAAATCCGCCGGCAAAAGTATCTCCCGCACCTGTGGGATCAAAAACGGATTCCAGCGGAAGTGCCGGTGCAAAAAATATCTGCTCATTATAAAATAATAATGCGCCGTGTTCTCCTTTTTTAATGATCAGAAACTTCGGTCCTGTTTTCTGAATGCGCCGCGCTGCTTTTAATAATGAAAATTCTCCGGATAACTGCCGGGCTTCTTCATCATTTATCATCAGCAGGTCAACCATTTTCAAAACTTTATTCAGCGCGGGCCTCGAATTATTCATCCAGAAATTCATAGTATCCATCGCGATCAGTTTCGGCCGGGAGCGAAGTTGTTTTATCACTTTTATCTGCAGGGAAGGTTCAATATTTCCGAGCATGAGAAAATCCGGTTTGCGGTTCTGCTCCGGAACCTCGGGGTCAAAATCTGCAAGCACA
>CAYTFT010000008.1:0-18212 GCA_964437155.1 uncultured Chitinophagales bacterium
AGCATGAAGCAACGCACAAAAACATACACTCTTGCAGACACAGCTTTTAATATAAATCGCTTCAGACAAAGTGTGTGCAAACTTGACACGACACTACTTGGGACGAGCAGAAGAGCTACCGATAACAAGGGATTTGCAATAGCTGGGATTCCGTGCTTTGTAGACACTTTTGTGCAAGGTGGAAGTTCAGTTCTCCGAATAAAGTTTAGTGCTAAACCTCCCCGCCATCGCAAACCCCCAAAGCGTTATCACCCTCCCTGCTGAATGACATCCCGCGTTCGGGCAGGTTGTCGGAAGTTTGTGCAGGTAATCAAGTATGTGCAATCCTTCCTGCCGAAGCTCCGGCACCGGCAGATGCAAAAAAATACTTCGTTAATCCCTTCCTCATCAACCAAACACCTCCCCCAGAACCTGCACCGCATGCAGGCTCCCAAAGTCGGAGATATGCAGGCGATAATAATTAAGCAGTTGATGTAATAATTGTTTGCGCTCTGCGCCATTGAGCGTAATCTGATCGTAATTCACCAGTTCGGGTTCAATTATTTTTCTCAATGCATTGCTCAGGGGTGCCGGCATATATTGTCCCGCCGGCGGCACTGCATCCACAAATACGCCTTCGCGCAGATCAAAATAATTTCCTTCCGTACTATGCGGAAAGAATCCGAGAAATTTACTCAGGCCCAGCAAAAACCAGATATGGTGATTGGATAATTTTTTATCTGTCTGATCAAGCTCTATCAGATTTTCAAAAATAAAATTGAACAGCGCTGCATTGTGCTCATGTTCCTTTACTATTTTATTCAGTAATTCTATATAAAATATCAGCAGCGAGCTTTTAACGATCTGATACGGCGTCTCTTCATAAATATATGCCGGCTCTGCTTCGCTGATGCGGAAAATATTTCCGGTTGTGCGGTGATATACCACCATATCCAGCAAATTTCCGTGCTGGTATAAAACCGCTTTTGATTTTGACTTGACACTTCGCGCACCGCTGATAATATATGTCTGCAACCCGAACATCTCTGTATAGATCGTTGTGATAATACTTGTGTCTGAATATTTCACCGATTTAAAAACAATGCCGCGGGTTTTATGAAGCATGTTGTAAAATTATCAAAAGCGCGTTGCACGGCGCAGGAGGATGTAATCAGGCCCCTTCCGGGCGATAGTATGGCAGATGGAAATCATGACTGCACAAGGATCGAATGTTTCTGTAAATATTATTACCTGTGGGAGTTGATTAGAAAGGCACCGCATTTAAATGCAGGCCGGAGTCTGTCTCCACCACAGCCGATTCGGAGAATCGGCAGCGCGTAAAAACATTTATTTTTTGCTTACAACAAGCACCTTCGCCACATACGTTTGCGAGCCATCTTCGTTAGTGGAATACACCATATATACCCCGGTGCTCGCGCGGTTTCCATCGTACCCGTTTCCATCCCATATAGCCTGGCCGCCGAGAGCGGTTGTCTGATATATGGTTCTTCCTGCCATATCTGTTATACGGATTTCTGCATCCTGCGTCAACCCGTTAATTGCAATCGTTCCCGTATAATCTTCCCGCACCGGATTGGGAAACACATTTACTTTCGCAATATCTTCCACACCTTCGGTAGCTGTATACCGGTAGGAAATAATTCCTTTATCGGTGCCGAAATAAACATCGCCCGATACACCATCCACTTCAATATTTAAAATCGTATTTGAAATGAGCGGAGAATTATCCGTATTAAAATATAGTAATTGTTCTGTGCCGTCGGCGCTGATAAGAAATGCACCGCTGTTTGTTCCGATCCATTTCCGGTTGGCACCGTCAACTCCGATAGTATTTACAATATCATTGCGCAATAACTGTTCATAATATCCGCCCAGATTCACAAGCGGCTGTGTAGCATCTCCCGCAGTTGTTCCGGAAAATATTTCCGCAGGATTATAAAAAATAGTAACCCCTTCGCTTGTGCCCACCCATACTTCGCCCTGCTTATCTGCTGCAATGCAATTTATATAATTTGTATGCAGATTTCCGTTGCCCGCTCCGGCGCCTAAAACTTTATACAGATCGTCGGTGGGATCGTCGATAGAATAATTATCATTATACACCAGAATACCATTTCCGCGCGGCAATTGTACCCATTTGGTATTATAGTCATCGATCACAATTTGTCCGACCTGATTTCCCACATCGCCCGGTAAATGCGGATCAAAATGCAGCCATGTGCCATCCGCTTTCTTTACCACCAGCGATGTAAGCGCGCCATAATTTGCGATCCATAAATTTTTATCCGCATCCAGCGCAAGGCCGGAAACACGATAAGAATTAATATCACCCGGTACAGAATCCAGATATCCCTGTTTAAATACTTTCACCGATTGCGCGTTCTTATCATATTCAACAAGGCCGCCGCCATACGAACCCAGATATGCAATATTCGCGTCGGCATCCAGTTCTACGGTCATGAGATCAAGCGTTGTGTCGAGCACGGGAAAAGAATATTTATTCACGGAATTCCAGATACCGAAATCATAAAAGAAAAAACCATCGCGGTTATACTGATATCCCCACGAAGCATTTATTTCTCCCGGTGCAACATATAAAGTTCCGTTCGATGATTGCATGTCGAGCACTTTGTTGGAACCCGGGCCGTTCGGTAAATAATATCCATAGCTGCCTGCTTCATATTTAACGAGACCGCGATAAATATCTGCTATCCATAATACTCCGTTTGCATCGAGATCCGACTGCCGGATATAATCGAGAGAAGTATTTGAATTTATTTCCGTCACGGCGCCCTCTGTATCCAGCAGAAGCACCCTGCAAGAATCGGCAGTTTCTTCATCACCATATACCTGCGTGATAATTAATTTATTTTCTGCCGTTTTAAGTTGATTGGTGCGCCAGCCTGGTTCATAAAAAAAAGATGACCATCCGGATCCGTCGTATGTATATAACGTGTCTTCTATCTGCGCATAAATCGTATTATCAAATGCTGCGATGAATTTTGTATCGGCAACGGGTAATGCATCGATGCCGTTGATCAATTCCCATTTAGAAAAATCCTGGAGGTTGGGTTCATCCAGACTTCCGCGATAAACCCCCGCGCTTGTTGCTGCATAAATCCAATTATCAAAAACCGTGGCTTCATTCACCCGGAGATTTGCTCCGTCTGTATCGGTGAAGAAAAAGGTTGCCGGACTTTCGCGTTTTCCGATATCAAATAATACGATCCCGAATCCGCAACTGAGAATAACAGTATCACCCAGAAATGCTGCGTTATTAATGTTTTTATCGCCATTGATATTACTCTGGCTGATAAACGGATAATTATATATCTCGTTCCCGAATAAAAAATCAAGATTACTGTTCGTATATGCGATCACCAGTGTTTGATGCGTTGCATCGTAATTGATGTTGCGGATGCCAATATCTGAAAACCCTGCGGCAGTGCTCAGCCGCTCATAAGCATTATCTGTTTTGTTATAGGAAAACAGCGTATACGTATTTGCACAAAAAACTTTTTCGCCCGCATCTGCCACGAAAGAAGTGCCATTATACGGAAGGTGCGACTTCCATTGTCCGATGGCCACATTCTGCCCGAAGGAAGTAATTAAACCCGAAATGAAAACCGAAAAAAGGATGGAAAACTTCATCATGCGGCCACAAATTTCACAAATAGAGTTATATAACGCAGAATTAAATGAAATATTTCCCGCCCCGCTTTTGCTCCGTCGGTGCGACAGGGGCTATATTTTAGTATCTTTGCCCACCTTTTTAAAATTATGGTTTGGAGGGCATTAGGCAGGATCATTTTACGCAACCGCTGGGTATTTCTGGCCGGCTGGGCTGTGATCACTGCATTCATGACCTACGAAACCACCCGCGTTAAACTTAGCTACGAGTTTTACAAGACCGTTCCGGAGGATAACGAAGCATACAAAAACTACGAGGACTTTAAAGCGATCTTCGGTGAGGAGGGAAATGTGCTTTTTCTGGGGGTTCAGACAGATAAATTTTTTCAGCTCGACTTTTTCAATGAATGGTGTGCTCTCGAAAAGGACATCAAAGGCATACAAGATGTGGAGACCACGCTTTCGGTCCCGACCACTTATACGCTGATCAAAAATACTTCCGAACGCAAGTTCGACATCCATCCCCTGATCGTTGATCAGCCGCAAACACAAGCCGAGCTTGATTCGATACGGGATGAATTCCTGAAACTTCCCTTTTATAAAGACCGCATTTACAGTCCCGATTCCAACACTTTTGTGATGCTGATCTCCATGAACCGCGAGGCCCTGGATTCTCCCAGGAGAATTGCGCTCATTAACGAGATCACGGCAAAAACCGAGGCCTTCGGGACAAAAGAGGGGGTTGATATCAAATATTCCGGACTTCCCTATATCCGCTATTACCAGCTTTCAACGATCACCCGCGAGGTAAGGCTCTTCCTGCTTCTGGCGGTGATCATAACCATAATTGTTCTGTTCCTGCTGTTCCGCTCCTGGGATGCCGTGGTATTCCCTTTACTTATTATCGGAAGCGGTGTGGTGATCTCCACCGGCGTTATGGCGCTGCTGGGTTACGAATTTACCGTGCTCACCAGCCTTGTGCCCAGCCTCCTGATCGTGATGGGTATTCCCAACTGCGTTTATCTGCTGAATAAATATCACCATGAATTCCGCCGCAGCGGGAATAAGCTGAAATCTCTGAGCGTAATGATCGAAAAACTCGGGTTTGCCACCTTCATTACCAATATGACGAAGGCTGTCGGGTTTGCCGTTTTCTGTTTCACGAATGTGCGTATTCTGGAAGAGTTTGGACTCATCGCTACCATTGGAGTATTATCCACCTTTATTATTTCTCTGGTTGGTATTCCGGTAGTTTACAGTTTCCTCCCGAAACCGAAACAAAAACATACGGAATATCTGGAGAGCCGCCAGTTGAAATTCATCCTCACGAAACTGGAATCGTGGACATCCAACCACAGGAAACAGATATTTATCACGGCGATAATCATCATTATCATTTCTTCTTACGGTGCGTCACAACTCAAATCGAAAGGGTATATCCTCGATGAGGTAAAGAGCTCTACCGATGTGTATAAGGACATGAAGTTTTTCGAGGGCGTGTTCAAGGGTGTTATGCCTTTTGAAGTGATGGTTTCCAAAAACCAGCGCATCACCTTTGTGCAGGATACCATTGTGAATGAGGAATATAATGTTGTCGGCACCGACACGCTTATTGATTTAGATACAGTAATTGTTAAGCGGGCAGATACAACGGGTACCAGGATCATGGGAATGGCAACCTTGCAGCGTATCGCACGGTTACAGGACACACTCGCCACCTATCCCCAATTATCTTCTTCCCTCTCCATTCTCGACGGGATGAAATTCGCGCGGCAGGCATATTACAACGGAAGCCAGCGATACTATTCATTGCCGGATTTTAATTCGCTCACCACCAACGATCTCAAGATGAAAGATTTTCTGGAGAATTCCGGACAAAAAGGTGTGCTTGAGAACCGGTTTGTGGATTCAAAGGGGGAAATTGCCCGCATCAGCGTGCATGTGGCAGACGTGGGAAGCGACTCCATGCCGAAGATCCTTGCCGATCTGCAGCCGAAGATTGATTCGATTTTTCCTGCTGCAGATTATAATGTGAAAATAACCGGAACAAGCATCGTTGCATTATCCGGTTACCAGTATCTGATCGACGGATTATTTGAAAGTTTATTGATAGCGCTTGTGGTTATCTCGCTGATATTATTGTATCAGTTCCGAAGTTTCCGCATGTTGCTGATCTCCTTCCTGCCGAATATAATTCCGTTATTTATTACCGGTGCGATCATGGGATTCATGCATATTGCAATAAAGCCTTCGACAGTATTAATTTTCAGTATTGCATACGGAATGTGCGTTGATTTTACCTGCTACTTTGTTGCCAAATACAAACACGATCTGATAAGGAACAGCTTTAATATTCCGCAAACGGTGATGAGCAGTTTACAGGAAGCCGGCGTGAGTATGATTTATACCTCTCTCATTTTATTCTGCGGATTTTTCATTTTCGTGTTCAGCAAATTCGGCGGTACGGTGAACATGGGATTATTAACTTCGATCACATTACTTGTTGCTCTTTTCAATAATTTATTATTGTTGCCGGCGTTGATACTTTTATTTGAAAAAGGATTGAATAAATCCAACCGTAAAATGAAAGCCCGCGTGGAAGAAAAAACGAATCCGCCATTTACCGACCTCATCGACGGAAATAAATGATGTGTAAATTCCCGGAAATAAATTATTTTGTCATTATCCGTTAACCTGCGGATAAAATGATCTGTATATCAATGAAAAAATATCAGGAATATAAACAACTCAACCTGCCTGCATTTGAAAAAGAACTGCTGCAATTCTGGAAAGAGCAGGCGGTTTTTGAAAGAAGTGTAAGTGAGCGCAGCGCCGATAATCCGTTTGTGTTTTATGAGGGCCCTCCCAGCGCAAACGGAACGCCGGGTATTCATCACGTACTTTCCCGCACACTCAAAGATATTTTCTGCCGCTACAAAACAATGCGCGGATTCCGCGTGGAGCGCAAAAGCGGATGGGATACACATGGTCTTCCCGTTGAACTCAGCGTTGAAAAAAAACTGGGTATCACAAAAGAAGATATCGGTAAAAAAATAAGCGTTGAAGAATATAACCGCCTTTGCCGCGAACAGGTAATGGCCTTTAAAAATCAATGGGAAGAACTCACCGCCATCATGGGCTACTGGGTGGATATGGATTCGCCTTATGTTACCTATGAAACAAATTATATTGAAACGCTCTGGTATCTCCTCAAACAATTGCATGAAAAACAATTATTGTATAAAGGATATACCATTCAGCCATATTCACCCGCAGCGGGAACCGGATTAAGCTCACATGAATTAAATCAGCCGGGCACTTATAAACCGGTAAAGGACACTACCATCGTTGCGATGTTCAAAGTGGTGCGCGATGATCATGTTATGCACCCGAAAATATTTGCCGGGCACGATGATGTATATTTTTTAGCGTGGACAACAACACCGTGGACATTACCGAGCAATTGCGCATTAGCTGTTGGAAAAGATATTATTTATCAGCAGATAGAAACCTATAATGCTTATACCGGAAAACATATTTCGGTAATTCTCGCACAGGATCGCGTTGCCGCATATTTCAAACCGGAAAATAAAACACATGTTCTCGATCCGGAAAATAAATCGGGATGGAAATTAATTTCTGAATTCCGTGGAAAAGATCTTGCAGGCATCCGTTACGAACAATTATTACCTTATCAGCAACCTGCCGAAGGCGACGCATTTAAAGTGATCGTTGGCGATTTTGTTTCAACGGAAGACGGAACCGGAATTGTACATATCGCACCCAGTTTTGGTGCAGACGATTTCCGCGTAGCGAAACAAAATAATATCGGCACACTCACACTCGTAGACAAGCAGGGGAAATTTATTGAGAATGTGGGTGAATTAAGCGGGCGCTATGTAAAAAATTACACGGATGATCCTGCCTGGGAAAATCCGGATATAATGATCGCGGTGCAATTAAAGGAAAGCAACCGCGCATTTAAAGTGGAGAAGTACGAACATAATTATCCGCATTGCTGGCGCACCGATAAACCGGTTATTTATTATCCGCTCGACAGCTGGTTTATCAAAACCACGGCAGCAAAAGACAGGCTGATAGAATTAAATAAATCCATTAACTGGAAACCCCGCTCCACCGGTGAGGGCCGTTTCGCACAATGGCTCGAAAATCTTGTCGACTGGAACTTATCGCGTTCACGGTACTGGGGAACACCGCTGCCGATCTGGCGCACAGCCGACGGATTGGAAGAAAAATGCATCGGCTCAGTGGAAGAATTAACAACCGAAGCATTAAAAGCAAAAAACGGCGGCATCACCAATGCAGCACACGACAAAATACTTTCCATATTATTATCCGGCGATAAAAAAAATGCGGTCGATCTGCATAAACCATTTGTCGATGCAATTATTCTGATGAGTGATTCCGGAAAACCGATGGTTCGTGAAAGTGACCTTATTGATGTCTGGTTCGATTCCGGAGCCATGCCTTTTGCACAATTGCATTATCCGTTTGAGCATACGGAAAAATTCAAAAATAATTTTCCGGCAGATTTTATTGCAGAAGGTGTTGATCAGACACGCGGATGGTTTTTTACCCTGCATGTAATTGCTACATTAATTGCAGACTCTGTCGCCTATAAAAATGTTATTTCAAACGGACTTGTATTGGACAAGAACGGAAATAAAATGTCGAAGCGCCTGGGAAATGGTGTTGATCCGTTTGAAACAATTTATACTTACGGCGCTGATGCCACCCGTTGGTATATGATCTCCAATGCACAGCCCTGGGATAATTTAAAATTTGACGTCGAAGGGATCCTTGAAGTGCAGCGGAAATTTTTCGGCACCTTATATAACACGTATTCATTTTTCGCTTTATATGCGAATGTCGATGGATTTGATTTTTCAGGACGGGAAATTCCTGTTGAAGAAAAAACGGAACTCGATAAATGGATCATCTCTCTGTTAAACTCACTCATAAAGGAATGTCAGGAAGGATATGATGATTATGAACCCACCAAAGTTGCCCGTGCCATCCAGTCGTTTGTTGCCGATCATTTAAGTAACTGGTACGTTCGCCTCAGCCGCCGCCGTTTTTGGAAATCGGAAAACTCCGGCGATAAAATGGCTGCTTATCAGACATTATATACCTGTCTCCAGACCGTTGCCCGGTTAATGGCGCCCATTTCTCCTTTTATGGGGGAATGGCTTTTCAGAAACCTGAACACGGTCACCGGAAGAATCGATCAGGATTCGGTGCACCTTGCACTTTTCCCCGGATTCGACAGCACCCTCATCGATACGGGTCTAGAAGAACGCATGCAACTTGCGCAGGATATTTCTTCTACCGTATTGTCGCTGCGTAAAAAAGAAAATATTAAGGTCCGCCAGCCGTTATCCAGAATAATGATCCCCGTGCTGAATAAACAAACCCGGGAACAAATCGAAAAGGTCGCTGGTTTGATCCAGTCAGAGGTGAATATCAAAAAAATCGAATTTATTGAGGATGGCTCCGGTGCTATCACCAAGAAAATAAAGCCCAACTTTAAAACGCTCGGCCCTAAACTCGGCCAGCATATGAAAATGGTTGCAGCAGGAATCTCCGCTTTTTCACAGGAGCAGATCGCAGGGCTTGAGCAAACGGGTAAGTCGGTTGTCACCGTAGGGGAAAACAGTTTTGGCATCAGCATCGAAGATGTAGAGATCCAGAGTGAAGATATTCCCGGATGGCTGGTGGCGAATGCAGGTGCATTAACCGTTGCGCTCGATATCACGCTTACGCCTGAGCTCATGGAGGAGGGGCTTGCAAGGGAGTTCGTGAGTCAGCTCCAGCGCATGCGAAAAGACATGGCGCTCGAGATCACCGACCGTATCCGGGTGCGCTGGTCGGGCGAAGGTATACATGCCGCTTTGGTTAATTATAAGGTGTATATTTGCGCCGAAATTTTAGCCGATGAAATTGAGCAGGATCAAAGCCTGACCCAATTTGAGGAGATCAATGTGAATGATATTCTTTTAAAGGTACAGATCATAAAAAATTAAAGCCATGGCAAAAAAAACAGCTAAGAAGGTGGCAAAGTCAGCGAAACCAAAAGCGAAAAGCACCGTTGCAGCAAAATCAAATGCAGCAAAAAAACCCGTGAAGAAAGCTGCGAAAAAAATTGTTGCCAGGGCAAAGCCAAAAGCACCCGCTAAGAAATCTGCGCCTGCTAAACCCGTTGCCAAAAAACCCGTTAAAAAAACAGCAGCGAATCATAAGCCGCAGCCTAAAAAAGCTGTAAAACCGGTCGCTAAATCTGCAAAACCGGTCGTGAAAAAAGTTGAAAAGGCCGTCGCTAAGCCGGTAGCAAAGCCCGTTGTAAAGCCGGTTGCTAAAAAAACCGCTAAGCCGGTAGTGAAGAAAGAGAAGGAAGTAGCGGTGAAGCCTGTCGTTAAACCTGTTGTAAAACCGATAGTAAAGCCGGTTGCCAAACAGGAAGTAAAAGAACCCATGAAACCGGTGGTTAAAAAAGAAAAAGAAGTAAAGGCGAAACCCGTTCCGGTAAAAAAGGCGCCGATAGTAAAAGTGATCCCGCCGCCGCCGGTAAAACCTATCTTCAGAAGAGAGCCGCGGCCGATTCCGAAACCAATGCCGCAGATCCAAATAAATACGGATACCAGGACAAGATACAGCGATGAGGAACTCCGTGATTTCAAAGAACTGATCCAGGGAAAGCTGGAGAGTGCGCGTGCCGAATTAAAATATCTGCAGGAACAGATCAGCCGCAGCAGCGAAATGGGCGATGATTCTGATGCGCGATTCAAAGGCCTCGAGGACGGCACTTCCACTTCTGAACGCGAATACCTCAGTCAGATGGCAAGCCGCCAGATCCAGTATATCGGCCATCTTGAAAAAGCGCTCATACGCATTGAAAATAAAACCTATGGCATCTGCCGCGAAACCGGAAAACTGATTTCCAAAGAACGCCTGCGCGCCGTGCCTCACGCTACGTTAAGTATCGAAGCCAAACAAGGCAAAGGATAACCGCGTGAAAAGATCCTGGGTAGCATTACTGATTATTTTTCTGGTACTTATCGCCGACCAGGCCCTCAAGGTCTGGATTAAAACAACATTCCCCATCGGCGGAGGATTTGATATTCTCGGCCTCTCATGGGCAAAAATTCATTTTGTGGAGAACGAAGGCATGGCCTTCGGGATGCAGTTAGGCGGCAATTATGGAAAGTTGGTGCTCACACTGTTCAGACTGATCGCCGTTATTTTCATCGGGTATTATTTAATTACGCTGGTAAAAAATAAGGCGGCCTATGGACTGATCTTCAGCATTTCACTAGTTTTTGCCGGCGCTATGGGCAATATCATCGACAGTATTTTTTATGGTGTTTTTTTTACCGCCTCCGGATTTACGGAAGTCGCACATTTCACTTCCGGCAGCGGAGGATATACTTCCTGGCTCTACGGCCATGTGGTAGATATGTTCTACTTCCCCGTTGCACAAGGACATTATGCCGAATGGGTTCCGCTTCTCGGTGGCAAATTTTATCTTTTTTTCAGGCCGGTTTTTAATATTGCCGACAGCGCCATTACGGTTGGTGTTCTTACAATTTTGTTTTTCCAGCGGCGCATATTTTCGCATATGGAGGAGTCTCCGGTTGCAGCGGATCCCGACTCAACAGAAAACACGACTGTAACACCTGCGCCGGAAGAAGAAATCATTTCAAATAACCATGCTGAATAATTGTTCCTGATTCGCGGGGAATTTTGAATTGTGTTTCATTCTCTGAAATTCACCTAAGTTTGCGATCAGATTTCAATTATGAAAACGGTCGAAGAATTACAGCAGTTTTATCAGCAGGAAATTGTTCCCGGGCTTTCCGGACTCGAGATACTGAGAAAAGAACAATTAAAAAGAGTGCGGTTCATGTGGATCGCAGGATTCGCCTCGCTCTTTTTGGGTGTTGCTACCATGATCCCTCCTATGGTGCTCGTTTTTTTACTCATCTCGCTGATGATCTATTTTTTTCTTTTCGGTTTTAAAAGAAAGCGCCCCGATTTCAAATCAGAATACAAAAAAATAGTTATCGGAAAATTAATGCAGTTTGTTTCGCCCGATCTTTCCTATACACCGAATTTATTTATCAGCAAAAGCAAATACGATCACAGTAAGATATTTTTATCCAATCCTGATATTTATTCGGGCGAGGATCTCGTGAGTGGTAAAATTGATAAAACACAGGTGGAATTTTGTGAGCTGCATACACAGGATCGCCAGACCGACAGCAAAGGAAGAACTACTTATGTTACAATATTTAAAGGTGTTTTTTTTATTGCGGATTTTAATAAACATTTCAACGGGCAAACCTATGTACTGAGTGATTTCGGTGAAAGATATCTCGGATTTTTTGGAAAGCTGATGCAGAACATAAGCGTCGGAAGGCCCGATGTGGTGCGGCTGGAGAACCCCGATTTTGAAAAATTATTTGTTGTATACAGTTCCGATCCCGTTGAAGCAAGATATATATTGTCTCCGTCATTCATGGAGCGTTTACTCGAATACCGCAAAAAATTAAATTCAAGTATTCAGTTCTCTTTTATTGACTCGAATATATTTATGGCTGTGCCTATGCGGAAAAATTTATTCGAACCCTCCCTGCGACGTACCGTTATGAACTTCGATGATGTAAAGTCTTATTACGAACAGATTATTTTCTGTACCGGAATTGTTGATGAACTGAATCTGAATACAAGGATCTGGACGAAGGAATGATACCTGCTTATATTATGTCCGCAAATGATAAATTTTCAATACTACGCTCCAGCCTTTATTGACTATCTGAGAGGATAATTCTATTTCAATTACCATATCGGAATAGGCTTCCTGTCCTTCACCGAGCATAAATGTGAGCCAGGTTGTCGCTGCGCTTGAATAATTATCTCCCGTATAATCATAATTGTCGTATACCAGAGAGCAACAACTTACCTTGCACGATTTCATCAGCTCCGTATACTGATCATACGCCGCTTTTGCCTCCTGAAAATCTGTTCCTTCAAACAATATATTGTAAAATGAATGGATATCCGATAAAAATCCCGATGTGATACCCGCTTCTTTAGAGTTCTTCACCATCACATTGGAATACCAGGAGTCTGAAAGTGCAAGCGCGCTAACCTGCTTCGGTCCTTCAAGCGACTTGAATTCCTCCGGATAGGCCTGCACAAAGGTTTGAACAGCTGCGCAAAAATCCAGCTGAGTGGCTGTGCGCAATGCCTCCGCTTTTGCGAGCGAATCTGCAACCAGATCATCGGCAAACTTGCTGAAGAAAGCATCTGTCCCGCTGGTATCGGCGCCATCCGCCCTTTTTCCGCCCTCCTGCGCCGGGTCTTTTGCCGGTTTTTCTGCAATAAAGTTGTTGTTGGCAAAAGTTCCGATCATTGAGGACCCGTCCTGCGCATAAAATGCACCGTTCCCATCGAGCATATTCTCTTTGAAATCGCCAACGTAGTAAGATCCGTCGGCCCAGTCATACCGCCCGTATCCGGTTCGGCTCCCCGATACCCAATCTCCCACATACATATCCCCGTTGTCCCATTTATAGGTTCCGTTACCATTCTGGCAATCGCCGGAAATACATTGTGCAGCAGCGGTATGTATTCCGGCATAAAATACTATTGCAATGCAAATTGCTGAGATTTTTTTCATGGCTGTTATTTTACAAAAATAGTGCTCCGGTGACAACCACCTTCTCCTTGTTTACCTGTGGCGGGGTTTGGTTGTTAAAACACCAAATTTTCTCTTAAATTTACCCATTCAACAACGACCATCGATGGGAAGGAATTATATATTGTTTGCAGCGATTTTATTGTTTGTATCAGACATTGCTGCCGGGCAGCAATCGTTATTATGGAAGGTAACGCCGCCCGACAGTAAAATATCCTCCTATATATTTTGTTCCAGCGATCTTTCCGGTGTTGAATTATATGATGTCGCCACACCCGTTTCGGCGGTGATGAATACTGTAAATACCGTTGCCTTTTTTAATGTGCCGGATGAAACGGAACTGCAAAATATTCCGGTATTCATGAAATCGGATGGTGAAAACACATTGAAAGGTTTTTATAAAAGAGAAGACAGGATCCGGTTTGAACTAATGGTCTCCGATAAATTAAAGGTGACGCCGGAAAATTATTATACAACCAAGCCGCTGTATATCATGCAATTATTCCGGGAGGTTGATCATCAGGGCGGACAAGGGTATCAGCAAACCATATTATTGAATACTGCCATGAAAACGGGTAAGCCGACACTTTCGCTGTTGACAATGCGGCAGATTGGCGCAACAATGGATGATATGGATTTTCAGACACAGGCGGGTGTTTTGAGTAATTATGTAAATAATGCCGAAACTTTTATTGATGCCGATAAAAGAAAATTTCAGGCATATATCAAACAAAATACAGGTGAATATGCATCCATATTGTATGCAACAGAACAGCCTGCATTTATCAGCACGATGTTAAATAACATTAATGAATTGCTGATTCAGAAAATTGAGCCCCTCTCCACACAACAATCGGTTTTATATGTTCTGAATACCGATCTGGTTTGCGGTGATTATGGTATTCTTAAAAAACTGGAAAATAACGGATACACGGTAACAGCAGAATCAATTTCTTATAAAGTATATCCCGGTCAAAAAGAAAATAATCCGGCTACTGAGATTAAAAACAATACCGGCACAGCAACATATCCCGATGAATTTCCTGAAGTGAAGCTCATGCCTTCCAATTCCGGTTATCTGAATCCGGAAGAAATAAAAGTTATTAATATTAATGATGTAAAGTCTGCATCAAAAAAATATATCGCTTATACAGACCCCTTCAACGATATGTTTGATCTTGCATCAGCCGATACGTTGTTTCTCGATTACTGGTATGAACTGAAAGGAACCAACGCTAATTTTACAGTGATGGTCCCGGTTAAATCCGATTGGGAGGAAAGTGAAACACCATGGAGTGACGGCGGTATCATTAAAAAATTTATTTATCAAACCAACCATGCTAAATCTGATCTTTTTTATTCCGTAGGATATACTGTTTATCCGCCCACTTTTGTGCAAAATGATAAAAATAATTTCTTCGATCAGTTTATCACGCAAACAAGAGATCAGCTCAACGGAGATATTATTGCACAGCGTATAATTTCAAAACCGGGGTATACCGGCCGGGAATTTACTGCCGCTGTCGGAGATTCATTTTTTGTGCGCTCACAATTTATTTTACAGGATAATATCTTATTTCAGCTTCTCGTAGGTGGCCCCGGAGATAATCCGTTTTCTGCGTATGCAGAAGCATATCTGCATTCGTTTGAACTTAGTTCTAATACAATGGTGAACTGGCATTTATTTGAGCAGTCGGGCTTTAAATGTTTTTTACCAACACCTCCATCCAAATCATCTAAACAATATACTTTACCAACCGGTCCGATGACCGTGCAAACCTTCGTATCGGATGATTATAAGGATAATGTTGCTTATATGGTCACCGTAAGCGCTTATCCGCCGGGCCATAAATTCGGTAATACAAAATCATTTTTTGATGACCTGATCGCAAATGCCGAGCGCCAGTTTATCGGAAAGGCCTACACAATTGAAAAGGTGACAAGAAACGGAATTGAAGGGCGATATGTCGAAATGCAACTGATGAATAAAAAAATGTACCGCATCTATTTTTTCTTTGACGGAGGAAGTGTTTATCAGTTTGTCGCCGGCGGAGATCCATCCGTTATGCTTTCCATGAATGTAAATCAGTTCTTCGATTCCATTCAGTTCGTTCTCGGAAGATGAGAGCAGATTGGTATGGTTTTCGACGAATGTGTTTGTAAATTTCCCGTATGATCAGATCTGTTACAATCGTTGCCGCTTGTCTTTTTATTATCTCTCTTGCACAGGCGCAAACATTTTCCTTCGATTCCATCGGAAATAAAAGTATGGAGATCGGGCGTATCGATTTAAAATCGGATACCTGGATCATACGCGTTGACCACGGATCTTTCCATGATGATTTCTGGCCGGTAAATCTTCCGGAAAAGTTTCACGTGAAAGGACAGGAAGTTGTATTTGAGGGGGCCCTCGGCCGCATTCCGATAAACGTGAAACTCGCCGGCACACCTGTGCGACTGCGCATGATCAGAAACCTCTACAGAATACAGCCGGGAAATTCCGGCGGTGAAACCAATCCCGGTGAAAAGGAATTAACGGAAACAAAATCTACCGATACACTTGTCACCTTACAGAAAGCTGCCGGAAAAATAGTGCTGATATCCGACAACTGGCTGATCGAGCAGAATGTGAACGGGGAAATTAAAAGATATGTCCCCGATTTTCTCCCGGAGGATTTCCGCGTGGTAAATACAGAAATTACTTTCAGCGGTATCGTAAAAAAACCGGACCCGAATGTGCGCATGATGGGAACACCCATTCAGATCACCGAATTAATGGCTGTAGAAAATGTGTCATTCGACGCTTCTTCCCTCCAGGAACCCGTTAAAGAATTTTATCCGTTCGACAGTGTTGGTTATTTAACGCCGGTGAAAGGTATAATTAAAAAAATGTCTGCCGATCCCAATGTATATATAATTGAAACAGATAATGGAAATAATTCTGTTTCCCGTTATTTACCGGCCACATTACCAGATGCATTTAAAAAAGAAGGCCTTGCCGTAATTGTCAGCGGTACCATCGGAAAAATTCCCGCAAATGTGCGCATGATGGGAACGCCGCTCACGCTGGATGAAATAAAAATTTCCAATTAAAAAAAGCGGGAGATTTTCCCGCTTTACAATTTATTTTTCGATAACAGATATCCGCATTCTGATATCCTGAACCGGCCGGTCATTGCCATCCGTTTTTACTGCAGCAATTTTATCAATCACATCAAGTCCGGAAACAACCTCTCCGAAAACAGTATAATTATAATCAAGAAACGGAGTGCCGCCTGTTTCACGATATATTTTCTTTTGATCTTCTGTAAGAGAAATACCATAGGAACGCTCGATACTTGTGAGCTCATCGTTCATATATTTTTTCCCCTGCACAATATAAAATTGCGAGCCGCTGGAACGCTTCTCGGGATTAGCGCCGTCTCCCTGACGGGCTGCCGCCAGTGCGCCTTTTTTATGTATAAGGCCCGATCTGAATTCGGCGGGAATTGTATATCCCGGGCCACCGGAACCTAATCGTTGTCCGGGTGCTGCATTTTTTGAATCCGGATCTCCGCCCTGAATCATAAAAGCATTCATAACACGATGAAATAAAAGGTCGTTGTAATATCCTTCTTTCGCTAATTTCAGAAAATTATCCCGGTGTTTTGGCGTTTCATTATATAATTTAACTTCCATATCACCATAACTGGTGGCGATCTTTACATAATAAACTTTTTCGTCTGATTGATTTTGCATAGTATCTGTTTGAGTGTTTGTATTTTGAGTTGTAACAGCAGGCGTTGGCTCTGCAGAAGTTAATGTAGTGTTTTGTACGGGTGCTGATGCTTTCTCTTTGCACGAAACAAAGGCAAGAAGAAGAACCGGAATAATGAATAGATTTTTCATAGCATGTTTTTTTCTTCGAAGTATTGAATGATATTTTTTTTGATTAATATTTCCTGTTCAGCGGCGCCCATCTCCGGTAATTGTTTATTCACCTCCCATTGCGGCCACCCGTCATCATCCCATCCGGCAAATGTATAATATCCGTTATAACTTAATAATCTGCATACAGCGATATGCATGAGATCCTGTTTTTGTTCTTTGGTAAACTTATCTGAAACACTTCCCAGTTCATTCATACCAATAAGAAATAACAGACTTTCGAGTTCGGGCTTTTTTCCGAATTGTTCTTTTATAATGCCGAGCAGCCGGATCCATCGCGGATCAAAATCCACCGGAATGTCTTCATGTGTAAGTCCGCTCATTCTGCAAAATTAATCCGATTGTTATGAAAACGGAGCATGGGCTGCATCCTGATACAGAAACTTTGTTTCGTTAAATTTCGTTACGTCGAGATATCTTTAATGGGATTTGCGTTAATATTGTTGACAAGGATATGGCCAGCGAAAATAATTACGATATATTAATCCAGCGACTCGATGCGTTCATCAGAAAATTTTATCTGAACCAGCTGATTCGCGGGCTTTTGTATACTGCTGCAATTGTTATCAGCCTTTATATCGCCTTTTCTTTACTTGAATACAGATTTTATTTCTCCACTACCGTCAGAAAGGTTCTTTTTTACGGTTTTATTGCCGGGAGCTGTTACCTGCTGTATACCAGCATCCTCACTCCCCTTTTCCGGTATTTCCGGCTGGGAAAACAAATTGATCATAAAACAGCGGCTTCCATCATCGGACAGCATTTCAGTGAGATCCAGGATAAACTGCTGAATATTCTTGAACTCAAACAACAAAGCACTTCAGCCGAACACCGCGAATTACTGGAAGCCGGGATCAATCAGAAAATCGAAAAGATCAAGCCAATACCTTTCTCTCTCGCTATTGACCTGAAGAAAAACAGGAAGTATCTGAAATAT
>CAYTFT010000009.1:0-17671 GCA_964437155.1 uncultured Chitinophagales bacterium
CATCGAAATGATTCCGTTGCGTACCGGAACCATTATCCGCCTCGATAATATTTTCTTTGAAGCAAATAAAGCGGATATTAAAGAAGAATCATCTGCTGCTCTTGAGGAAGTAGCTGCATTTCTTCTGGCCAATCCGAATATTTATGTGGAGATCGGCGGCCATACCAACGGATTACCCAGTGATGCATTTTGTCAGAAACTTTCCAATGACCGCGCACAAAATGTAACTGCCTGGCTCATCGAAAAGGGTGTCCGCACCGATCATATCACATGGAAAGGCTACGGCAAAACTATGCCGATTGCCGATAACGCAACTGTCGCCGGACGCAAAAAAAATCAACGGGTTGAATTGAAGATCGTGAGGGTGGATTGAGATCTGCATATACAATTCGATTAATTAAACCGGCATTTCGGTCGCGGCGTATTTTAATGAAATCCTTTAATTTCGCCCCATGCCGCAACTCACCTACCACATTCGTATGCCCGAACCGCATACGCATTATTTTGAAGTTGAATTACATCTTTCCGGAATTGATGATGCAACCGTTGATTGCAGAATGGCCGTATGGACACCCGGTTCGTACCTGGTGCGGGAATATGCAAAAAATGTTGAACAGGTAACTGCTGCAGATACATCCGGCGCAACACTGCAGATCAATCGCCTTGCAAAAAATAAATGGGAGGTGGTAAACAACGGAAATTCTTTTGTTTTACGATACAGGGTGTACGGATTTGAGGAAACTGTGCGCACAAATTTTCTGAATGAAGAACATGCATCCGTCATTCCGGCTGCATTATTTATGTACCCGGAAAAATATGATATTCCTTCTGTAATACATTTTCATCCGCATGCTGCATGGCATTCGATCTCTACTTCCCTGTTCATGCATGAAAATGATAAATGGGTAAGGACCGCTCCCGACCGCGACACATTATTTGACAGTCCGGTTGAAATAGGCAATCAGGAAATTATTTTTTTCAAAGCAGCAGGTGTTGAACATGAATTAGCCGTTTATGGAAAAGGAAATTATGATCTTCAAAAACTCGAGCGCGATTTTATTAAGATCATTGAAACCGAAGTGGAAATTTTCGGTCAGCATCCCTGTAAAAAATATGTTTTTATTCTCCAGAATACCTGGAATGCGCGGGGCGGACTTGAACATCTGCATTCCACGAGTCTGATTGCAAAAAGACTTGCTTATAGTACAGAAAAAACATATCACGATTTTCTGAGTCTGGTCAGCCATGAATATTTTCATCTCTGGAATGTTAAACGATTACGTCCGTTTGCACTCGGTCCCTTTCATTACGGCGAAGAGAATTATACCACCTCTTTATGGATCGCTGAAGGATTCACCAATTATTATGATTATCTGATCCTGCGCCGTGCAGGTATTTTATCGGTGCGGAATTATCTGGATATCGCAGAAAAAAATATCAACGATACAGAAAACACGCCCGGCGATGCCGTGCAACCGGTTGCAGAAGCAAGTTTTGAAGCCTGGATAAAATATTACCGTCAGAATGAAAATTCGCCCAATGCACAGGTGAATTATTACACAAAGGGTGGCGTGCTTGCCATGTTGCTTGATCTGCTTATTATTGCGCAATCAGATGCAAAATATTCACTGGATGATGTGATGTGTGAAGCCTATACAACATTTTATCTGGAACAGGATCGCGGATATACGGAAGATGCTTTCAGATCATTGTTGGAAAAATATGCAGGTATCAATCTTGCACCCTTTTATAACGACCACGTATTCGGCACCAGGCGACTTGACTATGGTAAATATTTTTCTGCCGCCGGTATCCGTATCACCGATCTCGATGTAAATAAACCGGAAAAAGATTTCGGCATCACGATAAATGAATTAAACAGTATCACACAGATCAGAAAAGGCAGTGCCGGAGAAAAAGGGAAACTGAATGTAAATGATGAGATCATTGCGATAGAAAATTATCGGTATAATGGTAACGTATTGCCGCAACTTACAGCACAGTCAAATCCGGGCGATACATTTGCAATTACCGTAAACCGCGGCGGAATACTGAAAAATTTTACGGTGAGGATGCAATTATCCGATAAAGTGAATTACCGTCTGGAACCCATAGCCGACGCCACTCCTGCGCAGCAAAAGGTGATGCAGAAATGGCTGTATACTATTGCTGCGGAAAAATAAATTTATACTTTATTCTGATTTCAATACCGTGCGTGAATCACTTTGTGCCGTTGGCAGAATAGTGATCTCTTCCAGATTTACATGCAGCGGCCGCGTTGCTGCAAAATAAATAACGTCGGCAATATCTTCAGCCGATAAGGGTGTAAATCCCGCATATACGCTTTTCGCTTTTTGCGCATCGCCTTTAAATCGCACCAGCGAAAATTCTGTTTCTGCAAGTCCCGGTGAAATATTCGTGACTTTTATCCCAAAGGGCAAAAGATCCATGCGCATTCCCTTGCTCAATGCGGTAACTGCATGCTTGGATGCACAATACACATTTCCCTGCGGATATACCTCCTGCCCTGCCAGCGAAGAAACATTAATGATATGTCCGCTTTTTCGCGCGATCATGAACGGAATTATTTGTTTCGATACATACAGCAATCCCTTGAGATTGGTATCGATCATCTGTTGCCAGTCATCGACAGAACCGGTCTGGATCGGATCGCGCCCCGCAGCCAATCCGGCATTATTGAGGAGAATATCAATATTTCTCCATCCAGGGGACAATGTTGCAATTGCTTCTTCCACCGCATGTAAAACGCGGATATCAAAGGGCAGGGTCAATATCTTCACCCCGAATGCATTTTCCAGCTCATCTTTCAGTTCGGTCAAACGCTCTTCCCGTCTTGCGTTCAGGATCAGGTCATAATGATTGGCAGCAAAAAGACGCGAACAGGCTTTTCCAAATCCGGAAGTTGCTCCGGTGATAAAAACAATTGGCATAGAGTGAAAATTTTGCCGGCTAAAATATTCATTTCATCCAAATTAATGGCCGGTTGAGCGACAGATTATCCGAATATTCAAAAATGCTTCCCAATTTTACCGGAATTATCAATCAGGCAATCTAAGTTTCTATCGCAACATGAAAAACTATTTTATCCTTTTCCTGCTTGTTTCTGCAACGGGAGCTTTCGCGCAGACAACTATCGAAGGAACCGTTTCCGATCATAAAAAGGAAAAACTTCCCGGCGCGAATGTATTTCTTAAGGATACATATGACGGAACTACTACAGACCCCGAAGGTCATTTTTCTTTTATCACCTATGAAACAGGAAAACAAATTCTCTCCGTAAGTTTTGTTGGCTACGAATTATATACCGACACGCTCGAAATCAACGGCAGCACAATAAAAATGGATATTGTGATGAAGGAGATGTTCAACGAACTGAATGCGGTGGTGATCTCTGCAGGTGCATTTGAAGCCAGTGATGAAAAGAAAAACACCATCCTCAAACCTTTGGATATTGTTACCACTGCGGGTGCCGAGGGAGATATATACGGAGCGCTGGAAACATTACCCGGTGCAAGCAAGGTGGGCAACGATGACGGATTATATGTGCGCGGCGGAAGCGATTATGAAACTAAAACCATCATCGATGGCATGGTGGTGAATAATCCGTATTACTCCTCCGTTCCGGATGTTCCCGGCCGCGGAAGATTTCAGCCGTTTTTATTTAAAGGTACCGTATTCAGCACAGGAGGATATTCTGCAGAATACGGACAGGCACTTTCCTCTGCCGTAATCTTAAACACGGAAGATATGCCGGATTATACGGCATCGGGCGTGAGCCTCGCGCCCATTTTTGCCGGTGCATTTCATACGCAATTATCAAAAAATAAAAAGACCGCTTACGGCGCAGGATTGAATTATACGAATCTCGGATTATTTGATAATGTTTTTCCTCCCACCACTTTCGACTGGATCAAAAGTGTGGAAGCTGTGGACGGAAATTTATTTTTCAGGCAAAAAACATCTTCCACCGGGATCATAAAAATGTACGCACAAATAGAAGGATCTGATCTTTCGATCCGGATGCCGGATATTGACAGCCTGCCAGCCACCGACGATCTGATACTTGGGAATAATTTTAATTACGTGAATGCATCCTACCGCGAAGTGCTTGGTAAAAAGTGGGGCATAAATGCCGGCATAAGTTATAGCAATAATGCAGATGCAATTACCATCGACGGATTTGACGTGGGCCGCTCCGATCATGCCTTTGAAACAAAGGTTGTGTTGAATAATGATATTACCGAAAAAATAAGCATGCGTTTCGGCGCCGAATACCAGGACCTGTATTATGATCAGCATGCAGATACATTATTATTTACACTCAATGATAATTTCGGGGCCGCATTTGCCGAAAGTGATATTTTTATTACAAACGATATTGCCGGGCGCATCGGTGTGCGAGGAGAATATTCCGCCGTATTAGGTCAGTTTAATATCGCACCGCGCATCTCCCTCGCATATAAAACGGGAAAGAACGCACAGATATCTTTTGCCTACGGCGATTTTTATCAGACCCCGCAGCCCATGTATTTATACACACCGAATTTCGGCAATGAAAACCTGCTGACCTATGAAAAAGCAACACATTATATTATGAATTATCAATACGTCACCAACGAGCGCACCTTCCGCATCGAGGGATATTATAAAAATTATGACGACCTCATTTCTCAGAAATTCTCCGATTCTCTTGTGTATGCATTCAGCACTGCAAATAAAGGATACGGTTATGCCCGCGGCATAGATCTCTTCTTCCGCGATAAAAAAACAATTGATTATGCAGATTATTGGATCTCCTATTCTTTCCTCGACACAAAAAGAAAATTCCTCGATTATCCCGAAGAGGTTACGCCCACATTTGCTGCACAGCATATCCTGAGCGTGGTGGGAAAATATTATTTCTCGCAGATCAATACACAGTTCGGCGCAACGTACCGCTATATTTCCGGCTGGCCATATTATAATCCGAACAGCGCCGGTTTTTTAAGCGATGTATCCCCCGCCCTGCATAATCTTTCGCTGAATGCGAGCTATCTCGCAAGCCTGTGGGGAAATTTCACCGTTTTCTTTATCAGCTGGGATAATGCGCCGGGATTCGATCAGATCTATGGCTATCAGTATTCATCCGATGGCAATAATATGCTGGTGGATCAGGCGCCTGTAAAAAGCGCCGTATTTTTCGGTATTTTCATGTCGATTTTATACGGCGACGACAGGCGGGTGAATGATGCCGATATTGATGACAGTGAAAAATAAAATCAAAATCCTCAGTCAACACATAATATTCTTTTAATCACTCATTCCATTTCATCAAAAAATATAATCTGCATTCAAATTAAATCTTTAAAAAATAAAAAAAATAACACTCTCCCTTTTAACATTTTTCTTAATCAGTACTGCCTTCGGACAAAGTGCGAAATTTCATGACGCCATGATAAAAGCACTTGGTGAATTTGACACGGCACATACCGGTGAGCAAATGATATCCCTTTCCAATAAATTTGAACGTATCGCACAGGCGGAAAAAGATCAGTGGCTCCCTTACTATTATGCAAGCCTTACAAGAGCAACGGCAACTTTTCTTATGACAGATCAATCCAAAACGGATGAAATACTGGATGTGGCGCAAACCTTTCTCAATAAAGCCGATTCACTGAAACCGGAAAATTCAGAAATATATGTTTTGAAAAGTATGTTGCTCGGCGGACGCATTATGGTTGATCCGGTAACACGGGGACAATTATATGGCATGCAGAGTATGATGATGATGAACAAGGCGATGACACTCGACCCGTCGAATCCGCGTTCTTATTTTATGATGGGACAAAGCCTTTTCTATACACCTGAACAATTCGGCGGAGGAAAAGCGCCCGGTTGCAAAATGCTTGAAACTGCCAAAGAAAAATATGCTGTTTTTAAACCCGCTTCTGATATCGATCCCGACTGGGGAGCCCAACAGGTGGAAGATCTTTTGAAAGCGTGCACAGCACCGCCGGCGGAGGACCATTGACAGGTCAAAACCTCCCTGTTTTACACTAATCGGAATGCCTGCCGGACAGGCTCTTGGGCAACAATGTGCCATAAAAGTGTAAAAAGATTTTTTTAACAGAAATTGTACACCTAATGTCAGATATGTTTTCTCTATCTTTGGAGAACAAAACCATTTCACATAGCTATGAAAAAAATTTTCCTCTCTTTAACCATTGCCCTTGCAGGTGTTGTAATGATCAGCAACACAGCTAAGGCTCAGTTGGCTGATGGCAGTTTTGCCCCTGACTGGACGTTGACAGATGTCGATGGCAATACATGGAACCTTTACGATCTGCTCGATCAGGGCAAGAGCGTATTTATCGACGTATTTGCGGTATGGTGCGGACCATGCTGGAGTTATCACAACACCGGAAACCTGGATGCACTGTATGAAACATACGGTCCGGACGGAACCGATGAGGTGATGGTATTCCAGATCGAAGGTGACGGCGCCAGCACAATGGACGAACTGAACGGAATCGGAGCAGGCACACAAGGTGACTGGCTTGCCGGTACTCCTTATCCGACCATCATGCTTACCAACGGTACGCCTGAATTCAATTTCATGTTCGACTACAGTATCGCTTATTTCCCGACTATCTACAGAATTTGTCAGAACAGGATAGTGGACGAAGTTGGTCAGGTTTCTACCGCAGTATTATACGGTTCAACTGCTGACTGTGCTTCTGCAAGTGTTAGTGTTGACCCGAGCATCCTCAGCTATGACGGACCTGTATCCGGTTGTTCAAATGTTGAATTGACCGTTACAATCCAAAATATGGGATTTGATCCGCTGACTGCATGCACAATCAAAGCTTTCAGCGACGGAACTGAATTACTTTCTTTCGACTGGAGCGGCGATCTTTCTACTTATCAGGTTGATCAGGTTTCAATCGGTACTATCGAATTACCTTCACCTACAAGTGATATCGACATTGAGATCACATCTGCTGATGACAATGCTGACAATAATACCATCTCTACTACTATTTCTTACGAGGATAATGTTACTCAGGTAATTCACCTTGAACTTAAAACCGACAGCTACCCGACTGAAACAACTTGGGAAGTTGTTGACGAAAGCACAGGGGATGTATTATTTGACGGCGGTCCTTACACCAACGGTGAGAAAAATGAAGTGGTATTTGATGAAGACATGACATTACCTGCTTCAGGTTGTTATTCTTTCACATGCTACGATTCGTATGGTGATGGCCTTACTGGTTCAGGATATTATAAATTGTATGATGCTTCCGGTTCACTTATCTCTTCAGGATTTGAGAACATCGGCCTTGAAAAAGGTGTAGCACTGAAAGTAACTGTTCCGAATGCTATCGAGAACAACGACCTTATCAATAACATCAGCCTGTATCCAAATCCTGCTGATGCAATGTTCAACCTTTCTGTTAATGTTGCCAATACTGCTGATGTAACACTCACAGTGGTTGACATCTTCGGAAAATCAGTTGCAACTATTACCAGCGGCACCTTAAGCGCCGGTTCACATACATTTAACGTGAATACTGCTGATTTCGCAAGCGGTATGTATTTCGTGAAAGTGAGTGGCGCCGACCTGAATCAGGGTGTTAAATTCAATGTAATGCATTAATATTTCATAAAATTCAATTGAAAGCTTCTGCTGTAACGGCAGGAGCTTTTTTTTTCCCTGTTCCCGCGCTGCCTGTTTGTGTAAAACTGCGGCTTGCAAATGCAAAATATGGTATATTTGAATACAAAATCACAACGCGTTATGAAAAAACTTTTCCTCTCTGTTTGTCTTGTCATGGCAAGCATGATCATCTCAATGCCAGTCACAAAGGCGCAACTTGCCGACGGCACCATTGCTCCCGACTGGACACTTACAGATATTGACGGGAATACCTGGAACCTGTACGACCTTCTCGACCAGAATATTTCTGTGTTCATAGATGTGTTCGCTGTATGGTGCGGGCCCTGCTGGAGTTATCATAATACCGGAAATCTGGACGCATTATACGAAACCTATGGTCCCGACGGAACCAACGAAGTAATGGTATTTCAGATCGAAGGCGATGGCGCAAGCACAATGGATGAAATGAACGGCATCGGAGGCGGAACAATGGGTAACTGGGTGAGCGGTACTCCTTATCCAAGCATCCTGACACATTATGGCGATCCAAGTTATGATGTGATCGGCGATTACGATATCGCTTATTTCCCAACCATTTATCGTATTTGCCCGAATCGCGTTATTAAAGAAGTCGGACAGGTTACAACAGCTGTTTTATATAATTCGGTGGGTGAATGTGAAATGGCGACCACTGCTGTTGACCCGGGCATTATGGAATATACAGGTCCGGTAGCCAGTTGTTCAGATGTTGAATTATCGGTTAAGATCCAGAATATGGGTTTTGATAATCTTACTTCCTGCACGATTAAAGCATTTAACGGCGGCACCGAATTAATTTCTAAAGACTGGACCGGTGATCTTGGAATTTATGAGATCCAGGATATTGTACTGGGTTCTGTAACCTTACCTGATCCAAGCACTGATGTCGATATTACTATCACATCACCGGACGATAACGCTGCAAATAATACCGTATCCACTAATATTTCGTACGAGAATAATGTGAGTATGATCATCCATATGGAAATTAAAACAGATAATTATCCTACACAGACGCATTGGGAGATCATTGACGAAAGCACCGGTGATCAGATCTATGACGGCGGGCCATATAGCAGCACACAGAAAAATATGGTTGTGGTAGATGAGGATTTTGTTTTACCGGGCATCGGATGTTATACGTTGAATTTCTTTGATACCGGCGGCGACGGAATTACCGGCAGCGGATATTATAAATTATATGATGAAAACGGCGACTTATTATCCTCCGGATTTGAAGGCATCGGATTTAAACAGTCAGATGCACTGAAGGTGACCGGATTAAATGCAATTGAGGATAATATAACGAACGGAAACTTTATAGTATATCCGAATCCGGCAAATACAGCGTTTACTGCACAATTTAATCTGAATAGTTCTGAAGAAATAAGTTTCGCAGTAGTAGATATGACGGGCCGCACGGTAAAAACTATTGCCGCAGCCTCCTACCCTTCAGGCAGTAATTCTGTAACAATAAATACTACAGATATCGCAGGCGGAATGTATGCATTGCAAATTATTGGCGCTGAAAAAATGCAGAGCATTAACTTCACGGTAGCACATTGAAATAAATAATAAATCAACCACTAAAAAGCTCTTCTTCTGAAGGGCTTTTTTTTATGTCATTCATTGAAGCAAATGGATTTTATGTTTACCATTTCCCGGATCAGATACCGAACACCCATTTACCGATCGTTTCCATAAACAGTGTTATTACAATTGCACCGATGAGATCGAGGTAGATACCGGCACGCATCATATCGCGCGCTCGTATTCTTTCTGTTCCGTAAATAATTGTATTCGGCGGGGTTCCTGCGGGGAGCATAAATGAAAAAGAAGCGGCAATAGTAATGGGGAACATGACCAGCAACGGTGGTATACCGGACTGCTCGATAAAGGGTGTCATGATGGTAAGAAATAAAATGACTGTCGCAGTATTACTGGCAAATTCAGAAAATAATGTCGTGATCAGACATAAAAACAGGATCATCAGTGGTTCGGGTAAATGCTGCAGACCCATGAGATTATCGCCGATCCATGTATTCAATCCGGAGGCCTTCACTCCCTCGCTCAGTGCAAATCCGCCACCAAATAAAAAAAGAATGCCGATGGGCATGCGTTTCATTTCCTCCCATGTTACAATAGAAGTTCCCCTGATATTTTTTGAGGGAATAAATAATAAACTGCCGGCCACCAGAATCGCGACATAACTTTCATTTACAAATTTTTCGTCAGGAATAATATGCTGTGCAACCAGCCACGATCTCCATCCATACAAGGTCATGTTCCCGATTTGTTTATCATCGAGTGTCAGCCATAAAACAACAGCAATAAAAAAAACAACGGTAATTACTTTTTCTTCAAAAGTGAACCGGCCGAGTTTTTTAAATTCCTGCCTGCAATAGTCAATATCCGGAACAACATGATCGTTCGACCGGAGGAACATTCTCTTCAGTAAAAAAAACATGCATATCAGTAAAATTGCACTCATGGGCAGGGCGAGCGCAATCCAGTTAGAAAAATCCAGGGATGTTGCATCGGGAAATTTTTCATCGTAAAATTTCTTCATTACCATGTTCGGCAATGTCCCCACCAGCGTAGCTGTACCACCGATAGAGGAGGCAAAAGAAATGGCTAGTAAAATGGCTGTCCCGAGGCCCGTGAATTTCGCTTTATTATCTGTCCCGTGCAACTGACTGATAATTGCCATGGCTATGGGCAGCATCATTAATGTTGTGGAAGTATTATTCAGCCACATCGAAATAAAGTAGGTGGCAATGGAAAATCCGAATAATAACCGGGAAGGTGAAGTACCCGCTTTCAATAAGATGCCCAACGAAATTCTTTTATGCAGATCCCACCGTTCGATCGCAAAGGTGAGAATGAACCCGCCGATATACAGGAACATGACATCCTTCATATATTGCGGCGCAACATTTTCTATTCCCAGTACGCCCAGCAACGGAAATAAAATCACCGGCAGCAGACTCGTAATAAAAATATTAACCGACTCGGTGATCCACCAGTATGCCATCAGAACCATTACCATAGCTGCTTTGCACATAACGGGTTCATTGCCACCGGCCCACAATAAATAACCTGTAAGCAATGCCAGCAACGGCCCTATAATGATCTTTATTCCCGGTCGCATATAATAATTGCAGTTGTAAATCTGCATATTCCAACGGGAATTTACAATTGCACGATCCTGCGTTTCTGCAGAAATACATTTTATCCCCGACAGATACAAGTCAATTAAATCTGTTCCGGCGCTCCCCGCATCCGCTTTATGCAACCCGGTTTTTAGCATTCCCGGAGCTTATTTTGAAAGGAAAACCATTTTTGAAACGGGTTCTAGTAATTTTACAGCATGAAAGAACTGATCGAAAAAGCCTGGGACGACCGCAGTTTGCTCAGCAATGCAGAGGTGCAACAGGCTGTCAGCGCAGTGATCGAACAACTCGATGCGGGTGCATTGCGCGTTGCAGAAAAAGTGAACCGGCAATGGCTTGTGCATGAATGGATCAAAAAGGCCGTGATCTTATTTTTCCCGATCAATAAAATGCAGACCATCGAAGTGGGCCCGTTTGAATTTCACGATAAGATCCCGCTGAAAAATAAATATGCAGAAAAAGGTGTCCGCGTTGTGCCGCACGGAATTGCGCGGTTTGGCAGTTATCTCGCAAAAGGTGTGATCCTCATGCCTTCCTATGTGAATATCGGCGCTTTTGTGGACGAAAATACTATGGTGGATACCTGGGCAACGGTCGGAAGTTGTGCACAGATCGGGAAAAATGTGCACCTCAGCGGTGGTGTCGGTATCGGGGGCGTTCTGGAACCCGTGCAGGCGAGCCCCGTTATCATCGAGGATAATTGTTTTATAGGATCGCGCTGCATTGTTGTGGAAGGAGCCTGTATTGAAGAAGAAGCTGTTCTTGGGGCGAATGTCGTTATCACACAATCCACAAAAATTATTGACGTTACCACCCCCGAGCGGACCGAATATAAGGGACGGGTTCCTGCACGCAGTGTTGTGATCCCAGGAAGTTATACAAAACAATTTCCCGCAGGTGAATTTCAGGTGCCCTGCGCATTGATCATCGGAAAAAGAAAAGAAAGTACCGATAAGAAAACATCCCTGAATAACGCGCTGCGGGAAAATGACGTCGCTGTTTGATTAATCGTGCAAATCTTCACCGGATTTCCGGAAATTTAATACATGCTTGCAGATCAAAATATATTTAATGCATTTGATTTCTCACCGGAGGAGGAAAAACTGTTTCGCATTATTGCCGAGGAGGCGCATGCATCCCGATTTCCCTGTTATATCGTCGGCGGTTTTGTGCGGGATAAATTATTATACCGCGATTATAAAAAAGATATTGATTTTGTTTGTGTAGGAAGTGGCATTGAACTGGCCAACAGGGTTGCACAGGCATTATCGCCAAAAATAAAAGTTTCCGAATTTAAAAATTTCGGAACGGCCCATTTTAAATACCGGGATATCGACATAGAATTTGTTGGTCCAAGAAAGGAATCGTATAACCGGGAATCGCGCAAACCTGTTGTTGAAGACGGAACGATCGAAGACGATCAGTTGCGCCGCGATTTTACCATCAATGCAATGGCGATCTCCCTCGAACAGCACCGATACGGGATGCTGGTTGACCCGTTCAATGGTATCAGCGACCTCGAACACAGAATTATCCGCACGCCTGCAGATCCGGAAAGCACGTTCTCCGACGATCCGCTGCGGATGATGCGTGCAATACGCTTCGCATCACAGCTCTCCTTCCGCATCGAAGAAAAAACATTTGATGCAATACAACGCAATAAGGAACGCATCCGAATTATTTCGCAGGAAAGGATCACCGATGAATTAAATAAAATATTATTATCGGATATTCCATCCGCCGGTCTCAGCCTTTTATCCGATGCGGGACTGCTGGAAATTATTTTTCCTGAATTATTCGGTTTGCACGGCACGGAAATAATTGACGGAAAGGGACACAAGGATAATTTCTATCATACACTCGAGGTGCTCGATAATCTGAGTCTGCATTCAAAAGATCTCTGGATGCGCTGGTCTGCATTATTGCATGATATCGCAAAGCCTGCCACAAAGCGATTCGATGCAAAAGTGGGATGGACATTTCACGGACATGAGGTAGTGGGTGCGCGTATGGTGAAACAGATTTTCAGAAAATTGAAATTACCCTTGCAGCATGAATTAAAATTTGTAGAGAAAATGGTATTGCTGCATTTGCGTCCCATTTCCCTCACAAAAGAAAATGTAACTGACAGTGCGATCAGACGACTGATCTTCGACGCGGGCGACGACCTGGACAATCTCATGCAATTGTGCAATGCCGATATCACAACAAAAAACCGGCTGAAGATCAAACGCTACCGGGAAAATTTTGAAATGGTGAAAGGCAAGATCGCCGACCTTGAGGCACGTGATCATATCCGCAATTTTCAGCCGCCGGTTTCCGGTGAGCTCATCATGGAAACATTTGCTCTGAAACCCTGCAGAGAGGTCGGCATTATTAAGGAACAGATCAAAGAAGCCATTCTGGAAGGAATTATTCCGAATGAATTTGACGCAGCATTTAAGTTCATGCTTTTGAAAGCAGCAGAATTGCATCTCAAACCTGTCGATAAAAGTGCATCCTGAAACCAGATATCTCGTTGTGATCTCCGGGCCCACGGCATCGGGTAAAACGGGTATTGCAATAGCGGTTGCACAACATTTTCATACGGAGATCATTTCTGCCGATGCGCGGCAGTTTTATCGTGAAATGCAGATCGGCACCGCAAAACCCTCTCCTGCCGAACTCGCCTTAGTGAAGCATCATTTTATAGATACATTATCCATATCCGAACCTTATGATGCCGGAAAATACGAACAGGAGGTGATCCAATTACTCGATATATTATTCCGGAAAAAAAATATCCTGATCCTTTGCGGCGGCTCCGGATTATTTATCAACGCCATCACACGTGGCCTCGATACTTTTCCGGAAATAGATCCTCCGATCAGGGAACAACTGAGTGCACAACTTGTACAGGAAGGATTGGTCGCGCTGCAGGAAGAATTAAAACAAAAGGATCCCGATTATTATGCTAAAGCGGATGTGCAAAATCCGCAACGCGTTTTACGCGCACTGGAAGTGATCCGTTCTACCGGAATGCCATTTTCCTCCTTTCATTCAGGAGAAGCAAAACACCGCGATTTTACTGTTCTGCATATTTGTATTGAAACCGAACGCACGGTTTTATACGACAGGATCAATGCTCGGGTGGATAAAATGATGGCAGCGGGATTATTGGAAGAGGCCCGCGCACTCTATCCGCAAAGATCATTGAACGCATTGCAAACAGTGGGCTATCAGGAATTATTCGATTATTTCGAAAATAAAATATCTCTCGGAGAAGCCGTTGCACGCATCAAACAAAATACACGCCGCTATGCAAAAAGGCAGATGACCTGGTTCAGGAAACAATCCGACATCCATCTGATGCCGGGTGACGCGGAGAAAATAATTCAGTTTATTGAAAAGAATACCGGCACCCGATCATGAAGATCGTACTTCTTTCCGATACGCATGGTTATATAGATGAACCGGTGATGCGGTA
Organism: uncultured Chitinophagales bacterium; assembly: GCA_964437155.1. Classification (GTDB taxonomy): domain Bacteria; phylum Bacteroidota; class Bacteroidia; order Chitinophagales; family BACL12; genus UBA7236. The sequence goes on from CAYTFT010000009.1 coordinate 14,339, forward strand.
TATCCAAAAAGCAGATGAGGTTTGGCATGCCGGCGATATTGGTACACAGGAAGTGATCGATAAAATTCAATCCGTGAAAACCCTTCGTGCCGTATATGGAAATATCGACGGACAGAGTATCCGTCGGCAGTTTCCTTTGGACAACCGCTTCATGCTGAACGGCCTCGATGTATGGATCACTCATATTGGTGGTTATCCAGGGCATTACGAAAAACGTGTGCGAGAAGTATTGCAGACAAATCCGCCGCAATTATTGATTTGCGGCCATTCTCATATTCTGAAAGTGATGCGCGACCCGCACTACGGCTTTATCTTCATGAACCCCGGAGCCGCCGGCATACAGGGCTTCCATACCTACCGAACATTGCTGCGCGTTACGGTGGAGAATGGCCAGATCATTTCTCCGGAAGCCATCGAACTGGGAAAACGCGGCGCTATTATTTAATTCGGAAATTTTGTCTTTTAATTTTTGTTAAATAAGACAAATTGTGTCTTCGTCAGGGTGTTTTTAATTCATTTTGTCAGTTGCCGTACCCTGAAATTGCACTGGTATTTTCTTTGACCGGACACCTGCATCAACTAATTAAATAACAAAACAAAAAAATACGATTATGCTAACGGTAAGACGCAGACCAAACGGAGTCCCCGCATTTGTAAATGTTTTTGAGGACTTCTTCAACAAAAGTTTTCCTGAAAAATTAATGGAAGACAAAGGTGATTTTTTTCCATCTGTAAACATCTCTGAAACGGATGCAGCCTTCAAACTCGAATTCGCTGTTCCGGGTTTTGAGAAAAAAGATTTTGATGTACAGATTGAAAAAGAATACATTACGGTAACGGGTAAAAAAGAGATCAGCAACGAGATGCATGAAAAAAATTATACCCGCAAAGAATTTTCATTCAACAGTTTCAAGCGCACGTTCACCATTCCCGAGAATGTTGACAGCGAGAAGATCGAAGCAGGTTATGAAAACGGTATCCTGCATCTGATGCTGCCGAAAAGGGAAATAAAAGCACAGAACAAAACGCAAAAGATCGAAATAAAATAATAGTTGGGTAATAGTGGTTGATTTTTAATCAGTGCCCCCGGAAAACCGGGGGCTTTTTTTTGGCATCACGGGAGCGGTATAAGGGGATTATTTTAATACGGTCCCTCTGTATTATCCATAAAAAAACCTCCGGAAAAATCCGGAGGTCTCGCTAAATTATTTTGACTAAAATTATTTCTTCACAACAAATTTGTTGCTGTAAACAACTGTTCCGTTATCTACCAGTCGGAAAGAATAAATTCCGCCGGCATAATTTTCAAGGTTGATGCTGTTCATTTCAGGAGAAAGGGTGAGCATGTCTACCTTTTGTCCGTTCATGTTATAAACTTCCATCGTTACATCGTTGGTTGCAGGATTTTTGATATTGATATAATCCTGAGCCGGGTTCGGATAAACGTTGCGTTTAATTCCGTAACCACTCCACTCTTCAACACCAATACCGCCTGTAACTTCCAGATCGTCTACGAAAAGAACTGAACCGGGAACAAGGCTGGTGAATCCGCCTGATGAAGTGATGATGATCTGCATTTTGTCGGGGGTAGCAGGAACGAAATAGGTAATAGGGCAATTAAATGCCTGGTAAGAAGTTGAAGTAACATCATCGCGATATTGACCCATTCCAATGGTATCGGAACCGGAAAACATCAGCACGAGCACGTTCATTGTATCAGAACCGGAGGGTGCATACTGGTAAAAACCCTGTAATGCATCATAAGCTGCAGTTACAACTGCTCCGCCGGAAACGGAAGGTACAAATGTTACGAAGTCAAAACCGATAACACCTGTAGTGATGGTTCCGGGAACGTCGAGCGGAGTTCCTAATACATCCAGTGTTTTTGTAGTGAGTTTTGCTGCGGCAGCGCCACCATGCACGTTTACAGTTTCTTTTTCACACACATGATCGGCAATACCGAGGTCAGAACCGATCTTGTCCGGTGAATCCCACTGATCAGGGTAATCGCATGAAATACCTGAAGCGAGTGAAGTGTAAGTGTTCCATGTGTCCATGTTGCCATTCGGCACCTGGCCATAGCAATACGCGGAAATGCAAATGATTGAAATTGCTGAAAGTAGACGACTTTTCATATTTTATTTGATTTGTTGTTAATGAATGGACAAAGTTAAAAATCCCGGCGGATCTCCCCCGGATTAAATTTCTCCCAATATTAAGCAAATTTGAGCAGATGCACTGTATGCCGGTTGTCATATTCTTACCCGCAACCAAAATCTGTTTACCCGGAAACATGGTTTCCGGTCCCGGAAATCCAACTGCAGGAATGCCTATGCCCTCGGGGTGAGATTATGTCAGATTTTCCGCTGAAAGAATGTTTACGCTCCTTCGGAGGCATAAAGGAAAGTCTTCAACTATCCGAATGGGAAAACATACCGTACCTAAAGGCTAACTTTCAAAATCCTGAGACTGAACAAATATTTGATCCCGACGTTTCTGGTGCAAGTCCGGCAAATAATATAAATTTTTAGCATGTTCCGGATATTGAAATTGCAATCCCCGCATAGTATTATTTTTGCCTCAAAATCAAATAAAAATGAAGATTGAACCCGGACAGGCGGCTCCAGATTTTTTAATGTACGATACGGATAAAAATCCGGTAAGACTGAGCGCCCTCAAAGGCAAAAATGTGGTATTACTTTTCTTTCCGTTTGCTTTCACCTCTACCTGCACAAAAGAATTATGCGCAACACGCGATGATATGGGATTTTATAGCGGGTTGAATGCATCTGTATTCGGAGTAAGCGTGGATGCGCCATATTCCCTGAAAGTATTTAAGGAACAACAAAATCTTAATTTCCCTTTATTGAGCGATTTCAATAAAACGGTTTCAGAAACCTATGGTTGTATTTACGACCGCTGGGGAATGGAACTGAAGGGTGTTTCGAAGCGCAGTGCATTTGTAATCGACGGGAACGGTATTATTCGGTATGCAGAGATTCTGGAGGATGCCGGTAAGATCCCTGATTTTGATGCGATAAAAAAAGTGCTTGAAGAAATATGAATTGCAAACAGGAAAAGCAGCAATTTACCTGTAACAGCTCTGTTTAAACCGGTTAAATAATTGCTCTCTGAGCTCCATCGGCAAAAAAATCAATATTTAAATAAACCATGTTCAACCTGCGCGTTTACGGCCTGCTCATACATAACAAAAGTATTTTGTTGTGTGAGGAATCAGTACGCGGTAAATTGTACGTAAAATTTCCGGGTGGCGGCCTTGAATTCGGAGAAGGTATTGTCGATTGCCTGAAGCGCGAATTTGCGGAAGAACTG
>CAYTFT010000010.1:0-17586 GCA_964437155.1 uncultured Chitinophagales bacterium
CCGTTACACGAAGGACAAACTTCCGCAGTGGTGATATTCACTTCCGGACGAACACGCTGGCGTGTGATCTGCGCAACACCGAATTTAGAAACAGGCAGTATAGTATGTTTCGCACGGTCAGATTGCATAAAGTCGCGCAAAGCATTATATACTTTCTTTTTATTATCGGGATGTTTCATGTCGATAAAATCGACAATGATAATTCCTCCGAGATCACGTAACCGCAATTGCCGCGCGATCTCTTTTGCTGCCTCGAGATTTACACTCAATGCATTTTGCTCCTGATCACCCTTCACCGCGGTTTTATTTCCGCTGTTCACATCGATCACATGCAACGCTTCGGTATGCTCGATAATGAGATACGCACCACTGTCCATATTCACGGTACGTCCGAATAATGATTTTATCTGTCGCGATACACCATATTGATCGAACACCGGTTTCGGCTGATTATGCCAGGTGACGATCTTCTCGGAACCCGGACTGATTTTCCGGATATATTCTCTTATTTCAGTTGCTATCGCCTGATCATTCGTTACGACATTATTAAAGGAATCATTCAGCACATCGCGCAGCAAGGTATTTGTTTTTCTTGTTTCGCTGAACACGATCTGTGGTGCCTGCATATGGTGCAGCCGGCGGGTAATTTCATTCCACTGATCCACGAGATTATTCAGATCCTCATGCAGTTTCTGCACGCTTACACCATCAGCAACCGTGCGAATAATGACACCAAACCCGCGCGGTCGTAATTGCTCGATAACGCCCTGTAGACGCTTGCGTTCCTGTGCAGATGCGATCTTTCTGGAAACACCCACCACTTCATTAAAAGGTGTCAGGACAAGATACCGCCCGGGCAAAGAAATTTCACAACTTAAACGCGGCCCTTTTGTCTGTATCGGTTCCTTGATGATCTGCACCAGAATATGCTGGTTTTTCGAAATAACATTGTTGACCTTTCCGGTTTTGATAATTTCCGGCTCCTTTTCAAATGTATCCATCCGGAAAGGATGACCATCCTGTGCAGCTTTGGTATATTTATAAATAGACCGGAAATGCGGATTGAGATCGGTATAATGTAAAAATGCATCGCGTTCAAAACCCACATCCACAAAACAAGCATTTAAACCGGGTGTTATTTTCTTCACCCTTCCCAAATACAGATCACCCACATTAAAGCGGCTGCTTTGTGTATCGCGGTGGATCTCAACCAGCTGTTTGTCTTCTAAAAATGCAATCTCAGCTCCGGTCGGAGTCGAGTTGATTATAAGTTCCCTTTCCAAAATAAATGAATCATTGTCCCCCTTTCGGAAGCATTATTTAATTTGATGTACGCCGGAATAGTCCGGAATTGGTTGGGTTGGAAAATATACAGAGTAGAAAAAATGCCCTGCCTGCGGATGACAGGCTTAACGCTGTTTCTTCTTATGGCGGTTTTTTCTCAGGCGCTTTTTACGCTTGTGAGTGGCCATTTTATGTCTTTTACGTTTTTTACCTGATGGCATGTTGAATAGTTTTTATTTGCTTAAATTGTTTATTTCATTGTCCACCTGCTCCAGAATCATAGGATCGGTGGTAATGGTTTTTAGTTTTTGAAATGCCGCGACCGCTCCCGTTGTATCCTTCATTCCCAGATATGTTTGGGCGATCATGTATTGGGCCTGCAAATTTAGGGAATCTTTTTGTAAAACACTCTCAAACCGGCCCAATGCTTTGTCAAACTGACCGCTCATTACAGCAAACCGGCCGAGTTCAAGATTGACCCTTACATTACCCGGATTCTTCGCATCAATATCCCGCAGCATCATGATCCCTTCCATGGGAGCGTTGGTGCCTGAAACCAGCACTGAGGCGAGACCGATCTGGGCATCGAGATTTTCCGGTTGCATTTTCATCGCAGTCTCATAACAATAACGGGCACTATACACCACATTCACCCGCATATTATCATCCTGCTCATAGTCAATGAGTGCTGCCAGCGCATTTCCTGCCGTCATATAATGCTCAAACGTCGGTTCGTTGTCTGCGATCTGGCGCAGATAATCTGAAGCAATGGAGGGTTGTCCGAGCTTTAACCACTCATCGGAAAGCTGATTCAGCAAGGCTGTTTTTGAACCTCCTTTTGCATGCAGCATGTCGGCATGCATATCCAGCAAAGCCTCGCTGTTCGGATATTTCAGGGAATCGATCAGCTTTTCCCGCTGTTCGTCAAAAGCACTCACTTTTGGCGGCTTATTGCTGAATCCGAAATAAAGAGCGGCTATAACAACAACAGCTGCTACCGCGGCAATGATCTTACTTTTCAATGTTATTTGCTTGATTTGTTCCTTTTACCCTCACGCACCCTGCTCACAAATACCTTGGCGGGTTTAAATGCGGGCATTTTCTGCTCCGGGATCTCGATGGCAACATTCTTTCTGATGAGTCGCCCGATCTTTTTCTTCCGTGTCTTTACCACAAAACTTCCAAATCCCCGCAGGTAAACATTGTTACCCTCGGCCATAGCCTCGCGGATCTCCTTGCAAAAGGCTTCCACCACCACCATTACATCTATCTTTTCCAGTCCTGTCTTTTCAGTGATCCTGTTTACGATGTCTGCTTTTCTCATAGTTTTGGCGTTTTCATTTGATAATCAACACGTTGAACTACAAAATTCGGTAATTTATTTTGAAATACTTCCTCAAAACCGGAGTTTGTATTATTGCAGATGAATGGCTTCCGCATTTACTAAAAAATTAATGCAATGGTATCCGCTCCACCGGAGGTCAATGCCGTGGGTGGGGATCAGTGATCCTTATTATATATGGCTCAGTGAGATCATTTTACAGCAAACGAGGGTCGAACAGGGAACCGCCTATTATAATCGTTTCATAAAAGCCTATCCCACCATTAAAGACCTGGCAGAAGCTCCCTTGCAAGCGGTGATGAAAATGTGGGAAGGGCTCGGATATTATTCGCGGGCAGCCAATCTGCACCATACTGCAAAAGAAATTTCCGAAAAATACGAGGGTGTCTTTCCTTCAAACTATAACGATCTTATACAATTAAAGGGCATTGGAAAATATACGGCGCATGCGATACTCTCCTATGCATTCGGAAAACCGTATGCCGTAACCGATAGTAATGTGCTTCGGATACTCGCCCGTGTTTATGGAATTACGGATGCAACAGATACTCCTGCAGGAAAAAATAAAATTGAATCGCTTGCCGAAAAACTGATAGATAAAAATGCGCCCGCAGTTTTTAATCAGGCAATGATGGATCTCGGTGCTACGGTTTGCAAACCGGTCCCGCTTTGCAATGTATGTCCGATGCGGCAAATCTGCCATGCATATAAGCATGAAATGACTGCATTTTTCCCCGTCAGGGAAAAAAAGGTCCTCCGGAAAAAAAGACATTTCAATTTTATCGTTTTTACAGACGGAAAAAATGTGGTGATCGAAAAAAGATCAGGGCAGGACATCTGGAAACATCTGTATCAGTTTCCCTTGATAGAATCAAACAAGCCGCTGACGGAAAAATCGCTCAGGAAACAACCGGGTTTTATCAGCATGACGGGAAAAACGGATATGGTAATTGTATCCTTTCCGGTTTTCAGGCAGCAACTCACACATCAGAGCATTGAAGCAAGGTTTTATCTGATCAAAAAAAATAACCTTACAAAGTTTGCAGGCAAAGACAGGGAAGTAGTTAAAATTGCAGCGCTGAAACAGTATTCTTTTCCGGGTGTGATACGTGCATTTCTGCAAAATAATCGCTATTTTTAGTGTTGGGCAGATCGTGTGGTATGCGGGCAATACCGGGAAACTTAAAAAATAATTTATGAGCGGCGTAAACAAAGTAATTCTTATCGGGAATCTGGGAAAAGATCCTGAATTGAGAAATTTTGAAGGCGGTAATGTGGTTGCGAATTTTACCTTAGCTACCACTGAAGTGTACCGCGACAGAACGGGTAACAAGGTGGAACAAACCGAATGGCATAATATCGCCATGTGGGGTAAGCTCGCAGAAATTGCCGGCAAGATTCTGCGCAAGGGTGCCAAAGTGTATATCGAGGGGCGCATAAAAAACCGTTCCTGGGAGGACCGTGAAGGCAATAAAAAATATATTACGGAGATCGTTGCAGAAAATTTCACCTTGCTCGGGCCCCGGCCGGGTGGGACAAACGGTGGTAATCCGCAGCCCGGAGTAGATTATGATATCAATCATACCCAGCCCGACAATGAGAAAGGAATGATACAGCACGAGGGAGATGATCTCCCTTTCTGATACGGAAAATCATCTCCTTTGCACAGTTGCATATACTGCCGATTGCGGGATATTCTTTAAACTTGCAACCGTTTGTTGCAGGTTTTTTCATTTTTAAACGTTATCAGATGATGCGCGCAAAATTTTCATTACTGCTGTTGTTATCCGTTGCCGCATTTTTCGTTTCCTGTCACACAGATAATACACCAAAGCCGGAAGCATATCCGAGAATTTATTTTCCGGAAGTAAAAAATATCAATACCTATGATGATCCGGATTGCCCTTTCACATTTCAGGTACCGGATTATTACCTTATAAACAAGAATATAACTTTCTTTAATGAAAAACCGGAGGACCCCTGCTGGATAAATCTTGTGTGCAGCGACCTGAATGCTACCATTTATTTAAGTTATAAAGAACTGCAGGATCATGATGCACTGCAAAAATATATTGAGGATACCTATAAACTCACATATAAACACAGCAGCCGCGCCGATTATATTGAACCGCAGGAAATAGAAAATGAATTCGGTGTTCACGGACTCATTTATTTTGTGGGCGGTGATGCTGCAAGTAATTTCCAGTTTTTCGTTACCGATACCACCACGAATTTCGTGCGCGGTGCATTATATTTCAACAATCGCCCGAATGCCGATTCTCTCAAACCGGTGATCGGTTTCATGATCAACGATATCGAAGGTATTTTGAGCACATGGAAATGGAAATGAAATCCGGTCCCGGATATTGTAAAAAATACTGCACCTTTTCTGCAGACGCAGTTGCAGTATGGAACAACTTCTTTTCTCCGCGATAAATTACCTTTACTGCTGAATTATGCTCACGCTGCAAACGAAATTGACGTATCTAAAAGGTGTCGGCGAGGCGCGTGCGGAGTTGTTGCAAAAAGAACTGGAGATCGAAACCTGCAACGACCTCCTGCAGTTTTTTCCCTATCGCTATATTGACCGCACAGATTTTAAAACGATTAGGGACATTAAAACCGCCATGCTCAATGGGGAGGAGATGAAGGAGGTGCAATTAAAAGGAATAATTTCCAACATTAAAGTGGTAGGAGTTAAAAGAGGAAAACGACTCACCGCGAAGGTGGATGATGGCACCGGCTCAATAGAACTTGTATGGTTCAACAGCATTACCTGGTTACAGAAATCCATTATACCGGATACACAATATCTTATTTTCGGGAAACCCTATTTCTACAGCAATTCCCTGAATATCACACACCCGGAAATTGAACCGGCAGCAGGTGATTTTCATATGAGCGGGAAAATTCAACCCGTTTATTCCGGCACCGAAAAATTAAAAGCGAAAGGACTTACCAGTAAAGTGATCGGTAAACTCACGCATACATTGATCGAACAGCTCAGTGAACGCGATGTATATGAAAACCTGCCGGAAGTGATCAGACAGAAATACCGCCTCACCGGAAGATTGGAAGCCTACAGTCAGATCCATTTCCCCGATTCGGAGGTACATCTGCAAAATGCCATACGCCGTTTGAAATTCGAGGAATTATTTATTGATCAGATAAAAATACTGCGGATCAAACAATACCGGCATGCCAGCAGTGTCGGATTTATATTTAAAAATATCGACAGAATATTTACACCCTTTTATAATGCATATCTTCCGTTTGAACTTACGGAAGCGCAGAAACGCGTAACAAAAGAAATCCGGAAAGATCTGATAAGCGGCAGACAGATGAACCGTTTATTACAGGGAGATGTGGGCAGCGGAAAAACAGTTGTTGCACTTCTGACCATGCTCATGGCGATCGATAACGATTTTCAGGCCTGCCTGATGGCGCCGACCGAAATTCTCGCGCAGCAACATTACCAGACGATCGCAGATCTTGTCGCACCGATGGAATTAAATGTCGCTTTGCTTACCGGAAGTGTAAAAGGAAAACAGCGAAAACAAATTCTTTCTGCACTGGAAAATGGAAATATCCATATACTCATCGGTACACATGCGCTCATCGAAGAAACGGTTCAATTCAAAAATCTTGGCTGCGTAGTAATAGATGAACAACATCGCTTCGGTGTGGAGCAGCGTGCTAAACTCTGGACAAAAAATAATATTTCACCGCATATTCTGGTGATGACCGCAACTCCCATTCCGAGGACCCTGGCGATGACATATTATGGCGACCTCGACGTAAGTATTATTGATGAACTTCCACCGGGCCGTAAACAAATTAAAACAATTCATAAAAAAGAAAGCGAGCGCCTTGCAGTATTCGGATTTATTAAAGAACAGATCGCTGAAGGGCGGCAGGTTTTTATAATTTATCCGCTTATCGAAGAAAGTGAAAAGCTCGATCTGAAAAACCTCATGGAAGGTGTGCAGGCGATTGAACGTACATTTCCGAAACCACACTATCAGGTAAGTATCATGCACGGAAAAATGAAACCGGCAGATAAGGATTTTGAAATGCAGCGATTTGCAAATAAGCAAACGCAGATCATGGTATCCACAACGGTGATAGAAGTGGGAGTGAATGTTCCGAATGCATCGGTGATGATCATCGAAAATGCAGAGCGGTTCGGACTCGCACAATTACATCAGTTGCGGGGACGCGTGGGAAGAGGAGCGCACCAGTCGTTTTGTATTTTAATGACCGGTGATAAATTAAATAACGATGCACGCACACGCATCAAAACGATGATACAAACCAACGATGGATTTAAAATTTCGGAAGTAGATATGCAGTTACGCGGCCCCGGCGAAATTGAAGGCACCCGGCAAAGCGGTGCACCACAATTTAAAATTGCGAATATCCAGACCGATGAACACATATTAAAAGAGGCGAAACAAACTGCTGAAGAAATACTGGAGGAAGACAATTCGCTTTCTGCACCTGAACACCAGTCGTTGAAACGATTTATTTCGGAACAAACATTAAAAGTTAAACAATGGGGAAAGGTGTCATGAAATCCGGCTTTTTTACTTCCGGTTCAACGCACTGATACAGTGCACTTTTTTATTCCCGGTAAAATGATATCCCCACTGAAGATCAGATAATATTTCTCCGCATGTTAATCTGAAAGATGTCCGCAGGCAGATGTATTTGTAATTGAAATGGAGAACATCCCGCATACATGCAATCACTCCAATCGCAAAACAACCGGATTTTAGTAAGCCACACCGTCTAAAACCCTGCAAAATCAATGGTTTCAGCGTCAAAATGTTCATAAAGTGTTGAAAATACAGGGGTTCCGGCGAATTGATGTTTTGAAATGCCCGTAAACACTGTATTTTTGACCATATAAAAATATTTTTTAACCAATAAATCACATAACAATGAACAAAGGTGAATTAATCGATGCAATGGCAGCCGACACTGGTCTGACCAAAACACAAGCTGCGGCATGTCTCGACAGCATGATGACTCAAATCGGTAAAGTATTGAAAAAAGGCGACAAAGTAACTTTAGTTGGCTTCGGCACTTATTCAGTAAGCCGCCGTGCAGCTCGTACAGGCCGTAACCCACAAACTGGTAAAGCAATTAAAATTGCAGCTAAAAATGTGGTACGCTTCAAAGCAGGTAAAGAATTATCCGCTAAAGTGTAAGAAGAAATTTTTCTTTTTGAAAGAAAGCAAGGCATTGAGTCTTGCTTTTTTTTATGGCTATCACTCAAGGAAAATGCAGAGATTGTAAAAACGGAATCCGATATTCAGCTTGCTATTAAAAAACCCGGAAGTATTATTCAAAATGTCCGGGCATTTCTTTCGCGAATTGCATATCGTATAATTTGCGGTAATAACCGCCCTGTGCGAGCAAATCATCATGCGTTCCCATTTCCTTTAATTCACCTTTATCGAGAACAAGGATCTGATCGGCCCGCTGGATGGTGGAAAGCCGGTGCGCAATGATGATGGAGGTGCGGTTCTCAATCAGATTTTCAATGGCATGCTGAATGATCTGTTCTGTTTCCGTGTCTACCGATGAGGTTGCTTCATCGAGAATTAAAATATGCGGATCAAAAACAAGCGCACGGATAAAGGAAATCAATTGCCGCTGACCCAACGAGAGTGTTGCGCCTCGCTCCATTACATTATAATCATATCCCCCCGGCAATTGCATAATAAAATCATGTGCGCCGAGCATCATTGCCGACTCGATCACTTTTTCTTTCGTTATATGGTCGTTGCGCAATGTAATATTATCCATAATGGAACCGGAAAATAAAAATACATCCTGCAATACCAATCCGATCTGTGCACGCAGAGAAGTGAGCTCATAATCCCGCACATGTATACCGTCGATCAGGATATCGCCTTTCTGAATTTCATAAAACCGGTTGAGGATATTTATTACAGATGTTTTTCCCGCACCCGTAGCGCCCACAATTGCCAGCGTTTTTCCTGCCGGAATAGAAAAACTAAGATCTTTTATTATCCAGTCGGCATCCTTATAGGCAAACCATACGTTTTTAAATTCTATTTTTCCACTGATACCCTCTGCATTTCGCGTTCCTTTATTTTCAATCCGTTCATCCGTATCCAGGATCTTAAATATTCTGTCGCTGGAAACTACACCCATCTGCAATGTGTTAAATTTATCAGCGAGCATGCGCAACGGTCTGAATAAAATACTCAGGTATAAAATAAATGCATTGATATCACCGAGTGTTGCTTTCCCTTCGAGTACATTATGTGCCCCCGTCCATACCATGAGCGCCGTTGCAAATGCGATGATGATCTCCACAATAGGAAAAAAAACAGAATAATACCAAACCGACCGTATCTGTGCTTTACGGTGCTCATTATTGATCACTGTGAAATTTTCATATTCCTTATTCTCGGCGTTAAAGATCTGAACGATCTTCATGCCCGTAATACGCTCCTGCAGAAACGAATTCAGTCTTGCCACTGCCGACCGCACCTCATTAAAGGTGGATTTTATTCCTTCCTTAAAAACATACGTCGCATAAATGATGAGCGGAAAACTGATTAGGCTCACGAGTGTCAATTGCCAGTTGCTCACAAACATGAAGGTGATCACAAATAGGATGGTCAGCAGATCGGCGATGATCTGAATAGCACCTTCCGTAAATACGCTGTTGATCGTTTCAAGATCATTTATCGTTCGTGTGGTGGATATCCCGACAGGTGTATTATTGAAATATTGCAGCCGCAACCCGACGATATGGGAAAATACTTTTACGCGAAGATTTTTCACCACATTTTGTCCGAGCCAGTTCGTTATGAACAGGAAAAAATACTTGCAAATGGATTCCGCGAAAAGAACGATAAGTGAAACGATGGTAATAATAATTAAACCCGGCATGTCATCCTGCAGAATATAATCATCCACCGTTCGGCCGACAAGATAAGGCCGCAGCGGGATAATCATCGACAATACGATCGCAAGCAGGGTTGAAATATAAAATTGCTTTCTGAACGGACCGGCATGCGACATCAGCCGCCGGAAAATTTTTATATCCGACCCGGTTAAGAGTTTATTTTTCTTTTGGTGTGAAGACATTTTCCGGAAATAAATAAAACGCGAATGATGACCAGAGGTTTAATGCAATCGGGAATCGAGAATCGAGAGTCGGGAATCGGGAATCGAGACTGGATTTTTTTCAACTTATAATTTTTCTCTTACTACGACTTTTCTTTACTCTTCTCTTCTCATTACTCTACGCATCCCTCACCTCTCCAGCTCCCCCATCGCCAGCCACGCCATCAATCCCATTCCCGTTTTCATCGCATTTTCATCAATATCAAAAGTGGGTGTATGTATCATGGAAGTAATTCCTTTTGCAGGGTTGCCTGTTCCGAGGCGATAAAAACAGGCCGGGATTTTCTGCGAATAAAATGCAAAATCTTCGGCACCCATACGCGGCGTAGTGACAAGCACATTTTCAAATCCGAGATACTGCACAGCCAGTTCAAAATTATTTTTCGTAAGTGCATCATCATTGCGCAGCACAGGATATCCCTTTTCAATTCTGATATCCAGTGTTCCGCCCATACCTTCCACAATTCCCCGTGCAATATGTTCAATATCGATATGTGCTTTGTTGCGGACAGATTCATCCAGCGCTCTGAAGGTTCCTTCAATTTGCACCGTATCCGGAATCACATTGGTTGCGCCGTTGGCGATTACTTTTCCGAAGGTGAGTACTGCCGGTTGAAAGGGAGAAATTATTCTGCTCACCACCTGTTGTAATGCCACCAGCATTTGTGCGGCCATCATAACAGGATCTTTTGTATCCTGCGGATAGGCTCCGTGTCCGCCTTTGCCTTTAACCGTAATATAAATTTCATCGGTACTCGCCATCATCGTCCCGAAACAAAATGCGACTTTCCCTGCTTCAAAAGGTGTAAATACATGCTGTCCGATAATACTTTCCACTTTCGGCGATGCAAGTACGCCTTCACTGATCATTACTTTAGCGCCGCCGGGTAATTTTTCTTCCGAAGGCTGAAAAATCAGTTTCACGGTTCCTTCGAATTGATCGCGCAGTTCCATTAATATTTTTCCCGCGCCCAGTAAACAGCTTGAATGTACATCATGTCCGCAAGCATGCATCACGCCGGGATTTTTTGATATATATCCCGTCTTATTTAATTCGGTTATCGGCAATGCATCCATATCGGCACGCAACGCAATGATCTTCTTTGAAGGATTCTTTCCTTCGATCAAACCCACGATGCCCGTTTTCGCGATGCCTGCAGTAAACGGAATATTTAATTTTTTTAATTGCTGCTGAATGAAGGCCGACGTTTCAAATTCCTGAAACGATAATTCCGGATGCATATGCAGATGTTGCCTCCAGGTACAAACTTCCGGGAAATAATTTTCAGAAAGTGATTTGATTGTATCGGCTAACGAAATATGCATTACTCGCTGATATTGATAAGATCTTTTACAATATAGGCCGACGGATATTCTACAAGAATCAGTTGCAGATCGCGGTTTGCATCGAACCGATTTACGTAATTGCCCACGCGGAGCTTATAATTCGGTGCTTCGAAAACTATGGTTGCTCCGATATCCGCATATTTTTTGAAAAATCCCGCCTTTGCCTCCTTTGCTTTTTCGAGACTTGTTCCCGACATAAGCTGTATCCGGTAACCCGGCAATGCGCCGTGTTCTTTATTGAAGAAAATATGTTTATTGACCAGATCACCGGCGCCTGCTTTATCATTTATGATAATAGTGCCCGACTGCCCCATGGCCCGAACAGAAAAAATGGATAAAAGTATTAACAGGAGGTTCCGCATACGTTCATCGCGAAATTAATCATATTTGTCCGATCACCCGTGCCCGGGAAGTTATTCCTGCATCATCTCCACACTTTTCGAAGCGCCTATTCGGCTGGCACCGGCCTCAATAAGCTGTAACGCAAATGCCTTTGTTTTAATACCGCCGGAAGCTTTGATCTTTATAGTTGGTTTCAATAAACTCCGCATATTCTGTACTGCTTCCAGCGTGGCTCCTGTTCCGTTCATACCGGTAGAAGTTTTAAGATAGTCGATACCGGCTTCATTGGCAATACGGCAAATGAGTTCCAGTTCCACTTCACTCATGAGACCTGTTTCGGCGATCACCTTCACAATTTTACGATCGGCATGCACAAGCCGTGTGATCGTTTCCAGCTCATTTTCCACCGTGTCCCAATCGCCATTCTTCACTGCTGCAATATTTATTACCATATCAATATGGTCAGCACCTTTATGCAGGGCTTCTTCTGTTTCTTCGAATTTCGATATGATGGAAGAATAGCCCATCGGAAATCCTACAACGGTTACAATATCAATTCCGGTGCCGTTGAGTATCTCCACAACATCATCAATAAAATAAGGCGGAACACAAACACCGGCGAAATGGTATTTCATTGCATCATTACATAATTGTTGCACTTCCGCAACGGTGAGATCGGGTTTTAATGCTGTATGTTCGAGATAACTATTTAAGCTGAGAGTCTGCGACATGAATAAATATCAGTTAATCAATTAAAAATAAATTACGGAACCGCGAATTGCGCTGCATTGATTGTAATTATGCTGTGCAATTTAAATAATCGCGGATTTAAATTATTATTCTTCCTTTCCGTGACAATTTTTGAATTTCTTTCCGCTGCCGCAGGGACATGGATCGTTGCGGCCCACTTTTTTCTCAACACGGACAGGTTCAACAACTTTTCTTTGCGGTTCGGGATTGCGTGCTCCCGGGCCTGCGGCTTCTGCACCGCCTTCACGCGACTCTTTCAGATTGCTGAGGTCGGTACGTCTTTGTGGTGCTGCCGTGCGTACTTCTTCAGAAGATCGCAGCGGAACATATCCCTTGAACAAAAATGAAACGATTTCCTTATTCAGCTCGCTCAGCATTTTCTTGAATAATTCAAATGCTTCGAATTTATAGATCAGCAGCGGATCTTTTTGCTCATACACCGCACCCTGCACAGATTGCTTCAGGTCATCCATATTGCGAAGATGATCTTTCCAGTGTTCATCTATCACCATCAGACTGATCATCCGTTCGATCGAACGTATCACTTCTGATCCCGATGTATCATGTGCCTTTTGCAGATTCACCATCACGTTGATACCCTTGCGGCCATCGGTAACAGGAACAATAACGTTTTCCAGAGATTCGGCACGCGCATCAAATAATTCTTTGATGAGCGGGAAAACTTTTTTCAGCATTACCTGTGACTTCCGCTTATAGAAATCATTTGCGCTATGATATAAATTATTTACAATGGAATCTACTTTTCCATTTTCAAAATCACTCCTGGAAACTTCCGGTTCCATACTGAAATAACGGATCACATCCAATGTAAATGCTTCATAATCTTTTGCATCAACATGTGTGCTCACGATCTCTTCGCAGAGATCATAAATCGTATTATTCAGATCGATCACAAGCCGTTCGCCGGATAATGCGTGATTTCGTTTCTGATACACAAGTGTCCGTTGCTGATTCATAACATCATCATATTCCAGCAATCGTTTCCGGATACCAAAGTTATTTTCCTCTACTTTTTTCTGTGCACGTTCGATGGAGCGTGTGATCATGCGGTGCTGAATCACTTCACCTTCCTTGTAACCCATCGTGTCCATCACTTTTGCGATACGTTCGCTGCCGAACAACCGCATCAGGTTATCTTCCAGTGAAACAAAAAATTCGCTCGATCCGGGGTCTCCCTGACGGCCGGCACGACCGCGTAACTGCCTGTCGACACGGCGTGATTCGTGACGCTCAGTACCAATGATCGCAAGTCCGCCAACCTCCTTCACGCCAACTCCCAGTTTAATATCCGTACCACGTCCCGCCATGTTGGTGGCGATGGTAACGGCACTTTGTTTTCCCGCATCAGAAACAACTTCTGCTTCACGCTGATGTTGCTTCGCATTCAGCACATTATGTTTCACCCCTCTGATCTGCAGCATCCTGCTCAATAATTCGCTCACCTCCACCGATGTTGTACCAACAAGCACCGGCCTTCCTTCCTCAACTAATTTCTGAATGCGTTCAATAACAGCATTATATTTTTCCTTGCGCGTTTTATATACGTAATCTTCCATATCGTTACGCACAATTTTCCTGTTGGTTGGAATTGCTGTTACATCGAGTTTATAAATTTCCCAGAATTCACCTGCTTCTGTTTCGGCAGTTCCTGTCATACCACATAATTTGTGGAACATACGAAAATAATTCTGCAGGGTGATTGTCGCGTAGGTTTGTGTAAGCGCTTCCACTTTTACATTTTCCTTCGCTTCAATGGCCTGGTGTAATCCATCACTGTAACGGCGACCTTCAAGAATACGGCCGGTTTGTTCATCCACGATCTTTACTTTGCTGTCCATCACCACATATTCCACATCTTTTTCAAATAAAGTATAAGCCTTTAGCAATTGCTGCACCGAGTGAATACGTTCCGATTTAATTGTAAAATCCTGCATCAGCTGATCTTTCAGGGCAACCTGCTCTTCTTTCGGTTTATTGGAACGGTCGATCTCGGCAATTTGTGCGCCTACATCGGGAATGATAAAGAAATGTGCATCCTCACTTCCTTCTGTGATGAGTTCAATTCCTTTATCGGTAAGATCAACGGAATTATTTTTTTCTTCAATAACAAAATAAAGGTCCTTGTCAATTTCAGGCATGCGTTTATTATGTTCCGAAATATAAATACCCTCCGTTTCAACCAGCAATGTTCTGTTACCTTCCTCGCTCAGGAATTTAATGAGCGCATTATTTTTTGGCAACGCACGATATGCGCGCAGCAACTGAATACCACCTTCTTTCGTTTTGCCCGATTCAATTAATTTCCGGGCTTCCGTTAAACTGAATGTAAAAACTTTTTTTTGTGCTTCTATCAGTTTATTGATACGTGGTTTTAATACATTATACACTTCCGCATCGCCGCCTTTCGGCACCGGTCCTGAGATAATGAGCGGTGTCCGGGCATCATCGATCAGCACGGAGTCAACCTCGTCCACCATTGCAAAATGATGTTTGCGCTGCACTTTTTCTTCTGATGTGCGCACCATATTATCACGGAGATAATCAAATCCGAATTCATTATTTGTTCCGTACGTGATATCTGCTAAATATGCATTTCTTCTTTCGGTGGAATTCGGCTGATACTGATCAATACAATCCACGCGCATACCGAGGAAATTAAATATCGGTCCGTTCCATTCCGCATCACGGCGTGCGAGATAATTATTTACGGTTACAATATGAATTCCTTCACCGGCAAGTGCATTTAAATAAGCCGGCAATGTTGCCACGAGTGTTTTACCCTCACCGGTAGCCATCTCTGCAATCTTTCCCTGATGGAGAACGATACCGCCGATAAGCTGCACATCATAATGTATCATGTTCCATTTAATAGGAACACCTGCAGCTTCCCACGCATTCTGATAGATCGCCTTATCCCCTTC
Organism: uncultured Chitinophagales bacterium; assembly: GCA_964437155.1. Classification (GTDB taxonomy): domain Bacteria; phylum Bacteroidota; class Bacteroidia; order Chitinophagales; family BACL12; genus UBA7236. The sequence goes on from CAYTFT010000010.1 coordinate 15,178, forward strand.
GATGGTGATAAAATCATTGGTAACAGAAATATCGCGGTCGAGTTGTGTGGCGGTAGAAATGATCTTTTCGTTTTCTGAAAACCTGCGCGCGGTTTCCTTCATCACGGCAAATGCTTCGGGTAAAATAATATTCAGGATCTCTTCGATCTGCTTATCGCGTTCTTTAATAAGCGCATCTACTTCCTTATATATTTCATCCTTGCGGTTTACGTCATCCGTATCGGGGCCATCTGCTTCGGCACGGAGTTCGGCAATATTGGTATCAATAGCAGCAAGATGCTCTTTAATGCGTGCCCTGAATTCGTTTGTTTTATTGCGGAGTTCATCGTTGGTGAGGGCATCCAGTTTTGCGAATTCAACCTTGATCTGCTCAACAATGGGTTCCAGCGCTTTTACATCCTTTTCGTACTTATTGCCCCCGAAAATCTTCGAGAGCACATTTGTGATCAAACTCATAATCTGTTTTAACGGTTATAACTATGCGCCCGGCAGTCAAAATCCGTTCCCGCGCACGAGCCGCAAAGATACGCAATACCAAAAGGTTGCCGCTGTTGTGTGCGGATTATGTCTGCCGGTACCGCCTGAACTCCTGTGAACGGGTGATTGTATTAGTTTTACAGTGAATTGCGTGTATGCCTTATTCCATTCTTGCTATCAGCGAAATAATTCCCTGCCGGGGACAAATTGTCAGACCGGAAGACCGGATCACGCATTTACTGACAGACAGCCGCAATGTTGTGTTCGGTTCCGGGGCCCTGTTTTTTGCGATCTCCGGGAAGCAGCACGACGGGCATACATTCATTGATCAGGCTTACCGTGAAGGCGTCCGCAATTTTGTAGTGGAAAAGGAGATCGGCACACAATATCCGGATGCAAATTTTCTTTTTGTAGGCAACAGTATCCGTGCGATGCAAACAATAGCTGCTTATCACCGCAGGCAATTTCATATTCCGGTTACAGGCATCACCGGCAGTAACGGAAAAACCATTGTAAAAGAATGGTTATATCATCTCCTGAAAATCAAACTCGATGTCGTAAGGAGTCCGAAAAGTTTTAATTCTCAGATTGGTGTTCCTCTGAGTGTTTGGGGTATGGATGAAAAAAATGAATGTGCCGTTTTTGAAGCTGGTATTTCTTTACCCGATGAAATGGAAAAGCTGGAAAATGTAATTCATCCCGATATTGGAATTATCACGAACATCACCGATACACATAGCGAGGGGTTTTCGAATAATGATCAGAAAACAATTGAAAAATTAAAACTTTTCACGCATACCGATATTGTTATTTACCGGAAAGACCATGCGATCATCGGAAAACATATTCCGCCCGCACAAAAAACAATTTCCTGGAGCCTTGATGAAAGTTCGGATGCAGATATTATTATCCGCGACACAGAATATTTATCCGATGCAGTTTTATTTACGCTCGAACGCGGCGGAATAAAATTGCATTTCACAGTACCCTTTGCCGACAAAGCCTCACTCGAAAATGCGATACATGCGATCGTTGCTGCCATGGTGATACTGGAACGAACAGGGAAAATGGACGCGGATGGGATAGAAACGATCACACAACAATGTGCAACATTACCCGTTGTGTCGATGCGCCTGGAAATTAAAAAAGGAATCAACAACTGCATTCTCATAAACGATACCTACAGCGCCGATATTGATTCTCTGGAGATTGCCCTACATTTTCAAAAACACCACGGCGCAGGTTTACATAAAACCGTTATTCTTTCCGATTTTGACGAGAGCAGCATGCAGGAAACCTATTTATACGAAAATATCACCGGGCTCCTGAAAGAAAATGCCGTAACACGGATGATAGGTGTTGGCGAAAAAATAGCCGCGCATGCTGCAGTATTTGCACAATTTAATCCGGAATTTTATGTGCGGACAGAAGACCTGTTAGATGTACTGGAGGATGTTATTTTCAATGATGAAATAATATTACTGAAAGGAGCAAGAAGATTCCAGCTCGAAAAAGTGAGTAATCGCCTTGCATTAAAAACACATGGAACGGTATTAAAAATTAATCTGAATAATCTTATTCATAATTTAAATGTTTATCGTTCACATCTGCATCCCGGTGTTATGACCATGGCGATGGTAAAAGCATTTTCCTATGGAAGCGGGCAGGCAGAAATTGCCCGCGTGCTTGCACACCAACGGGTGGATTATCTCGCTGTTGCCTATGCAGATGAGGGTGCAGATCTCCGCAGACAGGGAATTAAATTACCGGTAATTGTGATGAATCCCGAGCCGGATACATTTGATCTGTTAATGCGCTATAACCTGGAACCTGAAATTTATAATCTGAATATTCTCCGGCAATTCATTGCATTTAATCATAAACATGCATCAGAATCCGGGTATATACACCAGCCGGTGCGCATGCATCGCG
>CAYTFT010000011.1:0-5624 GCA_964437155.1 uncultured Chitinophagales bacterium
CTCTAAGGATTCCATTTTACTCGCAGCATACGAAAAAAGTCCGGTGCTTTGGGCATTGGCGATGGGCGCTTCGCTCATCACAGTATTTTATATGTTCCGGTTATATTTTGTTGTTTTCCGCGGTGAGGAAAGAATGAATGACCACGTAAAGGCGCATATACATGAATCTCCTTCTGTTATTACAATACCGCTGATCGTTCTGGCAGTGTTATCTTTTGCAGGCGGTATTATCAACCTCCCCGGTGTGATGGGTGGAAATAATGCACTGGACAGATTTCTCTCCGGTGTGGTAGCAGTTACCGAAGAAGGGGTGGAAATAATGTCTGCTGCAGATGAATATGCACTCATGGCGTTTTCACTGCTGCTTATCGGCGCAGTAATTTTTCTGGCCCGGAATAAATATCAGAAAAGAAATAATGTTCCCGAACCGGATGCCGGACTGAAAGGATTCGGAAAAACCTTGCATGCAAAATATTATGTGGATGAGATCTATGATGCAGTAATCGTAAAACCATTGCATGCAGTCGCAGATTTCTTTTACCGCATTTTTGATAATAAAGTGGTGGATGGCCTTGTCAGCGGAACCGGCACTATGATGCAATATTTTTCTGTTCAATTGAAAAATGTGCAGACAGGAAATATCAGTTTTTATTTATTTGCCATGGCGGTCGGAATGGCCGGTATTTTAATTTTAATCATCTGGATGTAATACATGCTCACATTACTACTCATATTATTACCCGTTGTATCAGGAATGCTGATCTGGTTTGCACCGGAAAAAACTGCGAAATCCTTTGCACTTGTTTCGGCACTGGCATCGCTGGCATTGACGGTTTTTCTGTATTTTCAGTTTGACCCTGCCGGCGGAACACAATTCGCACTTGATGTACCCTGGATCGATATGCTCGGTATTCGTTTTCATATCGGAACCGATGGCATCAGTCTGCTGATGATCGTATTGTCGAATCTTCTTTCGCCCCTTATCATACTTTCTTCGTTTAAGGACAATTATAAAAATCCGAGATTATTCTTTTGTTTTTTTCTGATCATGCAGGGTGCGATGAACGGTGTATTTGTATCGCTGGATATGTTCCTGTATTATATTTTCTGGGAAATGGCATTGGTTCCGGGTTATTTTCTTGTGCTGTGGTGGGGAAGAGGAGATACACGAAAGATCACATTCAAATTCTTTATTTATACGTTGTTCGGAAGCTTATTTATGCTGGTCGCCATTCTCTGGCTGAGCTTGCGCAGCGCATCGCCTTCCTCCGATATCAGTTCGGTGTACGGGCTTGAAATTCCGGCTAACATCCAGTTGTATATCTTTCTTGCTTTCATGCTTGCTTATGCAATTAAAATTCCGGTGTTTCCATTTCATACCTGGCAGCCCGACACATATACTTTCGCACCATCGCCCGCAACAATGTTATTGTCGGGGGTGATGCTGAAAATGGGTTTATACAGCATCATAAGATGGGTATTGCCGGTAATTCCGGATGCGGTTGATATGTATGGCAGATATATTATGTTGCTCGCAGCATTCGGCGTATTTTATGCATCGGCGATCGCCTGGGTGCAAAAGGATCTCAAACGTTTATTTGCCTATTCATCCATCGCCCACGTTGGATTGATCACTGCCGGTTTATTGACAGCTACTACCATCGGCATTCAGGGTGGCCTGGTGCAAATGCTTGCACATGGTATTAATGTGGTCGGATTATTTTATGTATGCCAGATCTTATTCAGAAAATATGATGACCATTCGATCGAAACACTGGGTGGCATCCGTTTGAAAGCGCCCTTATTTGCAGGATTATATCTTGTAATTATGCTCGCAAGCGTAGCGCTTCCGCTTACCAATGCCTTCCCCGGAGAATTTATGCTGCTGAGTGCTGTGTATCAGCTCAACGGTTGGTTATGCCTGCTTGCCGGTAGCGGTGTAATACTGGGGGCGGTCTATATGTTCACGAGTTATCAGAAAGTAATGCTCGGAGAAACCAACAGCAAAACAAATGGATTCACCGAAATTGACCGGCAGGATAAATGGGTACTTATTCCCATTGTAATACTCATTTTTGTTTTTGGATTATTTCCGCAACTTATTACCGATATCACAGGGCCCTCTGTTGCAGAAATTGTCAATCAATATCAATCAAAGGTTAACAGTCTGATCGTAAAATAATGAATTCAATAATCATATTAGCAGTATCGGGGATCATTTCCATGTTCACGGGCATATTTAAAATGCGCCGGCTTTCACTCCCGATCCTGATCGTTGCATGTATTGCATCGCTTGCTGTCATGCTGTTAAAACTGAACGGCGGTTACGACAGCCTCATGAACAATATGCTTGTGTTTGATACATTCTCCCACGGATTTTCTACGGTAATGATCGTTATCACTATCGCTGTATTAATAATGAGCAGTCATTATTACCGCGGCAATATTGATCACCTCGGTGATATTTATGCATTGATATTATTTTCACTTACCGGTGCCGTACTGGTTGTTTCGTATCAGAATCTGATTATGTTATTTCTGGGTATTGAAATTCTTTCGATCCCATTATATATTCTCGCCGGCAGCAACAGGAGGAATTTATTCAGTAATGAAGCAGGATTGAAATATTATCTGATGGGCTCCTTCGCATCCTGTTTTTTATTGCTCGGCATCACCTTAATATACGGAACCACGGGCAGTTTCGACATGCAGGCGATCGCCGCATTTGTTTCTGCCTCCAACGGTAAATTACCAATGTTATTTATTATTGGGTGTGTATTGCTGATGGGAGCATTTCTTTTTAAAATCTCAGCAGTGCCTTTCCATTTCTGGGCGCCTGATGTTTACCAGGGTGCGCCTACCGTCATAACAGCTTTTATGGCAACCGTTGTAAAAACGGCAGCATTCGGTGCATTTATCAGATTTATTTCGCAAACAATTATTCTGGAAACCGGCGTGTGGCAGCAGATTGTAATAATCGTTGCTGCGCTTACCATGATCGTTGGAAACAGTATCGCTTTATATCAAACCAACCTTAAGCGTCTGCTTGGTTATTCAGGCATTGCAAATGCCGGATATGTTTTGATCGCTGTTGCTTCATTGCAGGAAAATTCTTATCAGTACGTGCTGTATTATATGGGCGGATATAGTATTGCAACCATCATCGCATTCGCCGTGTATTCGCATATTAAGGAACAAACCGGCACCGATACTATTGAAGGATTGAAGGGTCTTTATAAACAAAGTCCGGTAATGGCGCTCGCCTTATCCGTTGCGATGTTATCGCTTGCAGGTATTCCGCCGCTGGCGGGGTTTGTCGGTAAGTACGGTGTATTCGCTAATGGCGTGCAGGCGGGTCATATCTGGCTCGTAGTGATCGCTATAATTACGTCATTGACGGGTGTGTATTATTACATGCGCGTAATGGTTGCTTCCATACAATCATCTGCATCTGATCAGAGCATCTCCGTTTCCGGAGCCTATAAAATAATGCTGATCATCGGCATGCTGGCCCTCCTGGTAATGGGTGTTTTGCCGCAGTTGATCTTCGATATTTTCTGATCATTATACTGCTTTTCCAATTGCAGCTGGGTTCTGTTAATTTCCTTTAAGGCGTGTTAATCTTTGTACGGGGAAGCAATATGCTATCCTGTTGCCCGTTATTTTTATCATCTAAATAAAGGAGCTATGAAAAATTTAATGCCTTTCGTTATTGTGTTTACTGTCATGACTGCATCAGTGGTTGCGCTGCAATCCTTTCAGGTGAAACCATTACCGGTTACCGGAACTGAGATCAGTATTCAGGATTTTAAAACACTCAATATTGATGTGCCGTATGATGTATATTTTACACAGGGCGTGACTGCCACTGCAAAAGTGGAGGGTGAAAAAGCAGAAGTTGACAAACTCGAATTTATTCAGAAGGGAAATGCACTTACCATCCGGTTTAGGGAAAATGAAAAAGCCGGAAGAGGGAGTGCCATTAAAATTTATATTACGGCGGCTTCTATGGAAAATGTAAATCTTTCAGGCTCCGGAAATTTTTATACAACAACTGATATTACCGGACTGCGTTCCCTGAATTTTGCGATAGCGGGATCCGGAAATATAGTGGCAGGTGTGCATGCACCGAATGTGCAGATTGATATTGCGGGCAGCGGTGATGCAGAACTTACCGGCACTGCAGAAAAGGTTTTTGCGAGTATAGCCGGCAGCGGCGATTATGAAGGCAATGCATTAAAAGCAAATGAAGTGGAAATCGATATTGCCGGATCAGGAAATGCATTTGTGTATGCTACCGAAAAAGTGGATGCATCCATTGCCGGCAGTGGTGATATTTATTATACCGGTGAACCTGAAAAGGTAACTTCTGATGTCGCCGGCAGCGGAACTGTAAGAGCTAAAAATTAGATTGGTTTACTCATAGGCAAATAAAAAGGGGAAGAAATTTTTTCTTCCCCTTTTATTATTTCTGCGATTTTATTTCAAAATACTTCTTCCGATCACAATACGCTGCACCTCACTCGTGCCTTCATAGATCTGTGTGATCTTTGCATCGCGCATTAATCGTTCGACATGATATTCTTTTACGTAGCCGTAACCGCCGTGAATTTGAACTGCCTCAACGGTGGTTTTCATCGCTACCTCGCTGGCGAAAACTTTTGCCATACTGGAAGCGAGATCATAATTACCGTGCGCATCTTTTATTTGCGCTGCTTTATAGATTAATAAACGTGCCGCTTCAATTTCGGTGGCCATATCTGCCAGTTTAAATTGTATGGCCTGATGTTGTGCAATTTCTTTTCCGAATGCCTTACGTGTTTTAGCATAATCGAGTGCAAGTTCATAAGCGCCGGCAGCAATACCCAATGCCTGTGATGCGATCCCGATACGTCCGCCGCTCAATGTTTTCATTGCAAACGTAAATCCGAATCCGTCTTCACCAATTCGGTTTTCCTTCGGCACTTTTACATCGTTGAATAATAATGTATGTGTATCACTTGCCCGTATTCCTAATTTATCTTCTTTTGCGCCAACGATGAAACCATCCATTCCTTTTTCAACAATAAGGCAATTAATTCCTTTATGCCCTTTGGCAACATCGGTTTGTGCCATAACCAGATAAATACTTGCCGTTCCTCCATTCGTGATCCAGTTCTTTGTGCCGTTCAATAAATAATGATCGCCTTTATCTTCTGCAGTGGTTCGTTGCGAAGTAGCATCACTGCCGGCTTCCGGTTCACTCAGGCAAAATGCTCCTATTTTTTTGCCGGATGCAAGATCCGGTAAATATTTTCTTTTCTGTTCTTCTGTTCCGTACGCTTCAAGTCCCCAGCAAACCAGTGAATTATTTACACTCATAATTACAGAGCAGGAACTGTCCACTTTAGAAATTTCTTCCATCGCAAGCACATAACTCATGGTGTCCATACCTCCGCCACCATATTCGGGTGAAACCATCATCCCGAGAAAACCAAGCTCCGCCATTTGCTTTACTTCCTCATACGGATACCGCATTTCACGGTCGCGGTCGATCACTCCGGGTTTTAATATATTCTGCGCAAAATCACGCGCCGCCTGTTTGATCATTACATGTTCTTCTGATAATTCGAAATTCATATTGG
>CAYTFT010000011.1:5724-17555 GCA_964437155.1 uncultured Chitinophagales bacterium
CGCGCCGCCTGTTTGATCATTACATGTTCTTCTGATAATTCGAAATTCATATTGGAGAGGGTTGGGTTTAGAGTTGAAGGTTTAAGGTTTAAAGTTTAAAGTTGAAGGTTTAATGTTTACGAGCTTCGAAATGGATTTTGTGAGGGTGGTTAAAGGCGATCTGTTTCTTTGTTAATTAAATTTATTCCGGGTGAAATTTTCGTTTATGACATTTTGCTGATCAGGGTGGTCGTTGAATAATTTTCGAGATAAGGTATCACGATCACCTGTCCGCCGTTAGCTTTTACTAAATCAGCGCCGATGATCGCATCCGGGTTATAATCTCCGCCTTTCACCAGATAATCAGGCCCGATCTGTTTAATGAGTTCATAGGGCGTGTCTGCATCAAATCCGATCACAGCATCAACTGCATATAAACTTGCCAGCATAATTGCCCGGTCGTCAAATGCATTCACCGGCCTTGATTCTCCTTTTAATCTTCTTACCGATGCATCACTGTTCAGCCCGACAATTAAGAATGGTTTGTTATCAACTGCACTTGCTTCATTCAGTAAATGTGCATGTCCCTTATGCAAAATATCAAAACATCCGTTTGTGAAAATGATCTTTCGATTATCAAACCTTTTAATCGTTATCGTCTGCAGCAAATGATGCAGTTCGAATATTTTTTGTTTGATCGCGTCAGGCTTTTTCATCTGCCGTTTCGTTTCGGGTTACACGGGATAAAAGTAATAATGAAATCAGTCCTATGGAAATGATCATCACCGTCTGGCAGCTCCATGCCAGCCAGCTGAAAGAAATCGCGTAGGTTTTATCGAGCGCATACAATGCTACGAGTGTTTCCGTTACGATCAGGTGATACGCGCCAATGCCGCCGGGTGTGCTGATGATGCCGACCGTCCCGAATACCAGTACCGCCAGCGCTTCTATGAGTCCGAAATGTGTTGTTTGCGGCAAAGCATCGAAACAAACCACTACCATCATATAATAGCAGACCCAGATAAAAAGCGAATAGAAAACAAATAATTTGAAATTTTTAAGATGCCGGATCGAATAAATGCCATCCCGCACATTCATCATCATGATCTTCATCCGCAGATAGGCTTCGGTATGTTTGAAACGGCGTATCAGTAACCAGATAACAGCTACAAGCACAATAGTGACAACCGCTGCAATGATCAGAAAATTTGAGCTGCTCTCAATTTTAGCCGTGATCGGAATAATTACTTTCTCATTAAAAAAATCATATATCACATTGAACTGTAAAACGAGCAGTAAAATGGTAACGAGAAAAAGCATTACCAGATCAATACTGCGCTCCACTACCAGTGTCCCGAGCGCCTTGTCGAAGGGTACTTTTTCATACCGCTGTATGATCCCGCATCGCGTAACCTCTCCCAGCCGGGGCACTACCATATTCATGAGGTAGGCGATCATCACCGAATAGAAAGTTGTTTTAAGCCGCGGCTGATATCCCATCGATTCTAGCATCATCTTCCATCTTACGGCACGGATCACATGACTGATAATTCCGATCAGTACCGACATCCCCACCCAGAAATAATCTGCACTGCGGAACGATGCTCTCAGTTCCGTTTTTTGTTCCCCGGTCAGATCCTTTGTTATCACCCATAACAATAACAATCCTACAGAAAGAAAGAGGACAAACTTGAGGATATTAAAAAACAATTTTCTGTTCACGGTCAGCGAAGTGAATTGGTTTTGCTATCCGGGAAAACTACTGTCGGTTTGAAATGCTTTGCTTCCTCAAATTCCATGGAAGCATAAGAACAAATAATGATCAGATCACCAAGGTCAACCCTGCGTGCCGCCGGTCCGTTGAGACAAATCACACCCGAACCGCGTTCGCCCTTGATAATATATGTTTCAAGGCGCTCTCCATTTGCGAGATTGAGCACCTGAACCTTTTCATTTTCTATCATATTTGCGGCATCCATCAGGTCTTCATCGATCGTGATACTGCCGATATAATTGAGATTTGCTTCTGTTACGGTAACTCTGTGGAGTTTGCTTTTAAGAACTTCTATGCGCATAGCACCGCAAAGGTAGCGGATTTTCAGGGAGATGATATACTGCAATGGTGCTGCGTTTTTGTATATTTGTTGACAGCCGGAACTTGTATGTATGCAGGTTGGGCACTGTTAACCAGATGCATAGAAATACATTCAACATACAGGATTATGGCCGTCTCGCTTCGGTATTTTTAATTCTTCCCGCAGCGGGTCATGCACAGGTGATAGTGGTGGATATTGATCCTGATATTGTTCTGGATACTGCTTTTATGAGTGCATCCCTCGATATGGATATGGATGGTAATGATGATTTTACTTTTTACAATCATTCATTTCCTTTTTATGACTCGATCAACGGAACAAACGGCCTTATTCAGAGTTTGCAGATAAGTCCGGAGAATGCGCTCAATGGTTTTGCAGGATCTTATCAAACCTACATGGAAGGATTTTATCCGGTTGTAAGATATTTTCCCTATGCATTCAGTGCAGGTGAAATTATTGGCGATGGTGTTCCTGTGCACCTGAATAAAAATGGATTGCTGGCATTCAAGTCATACAGGAATGATATGGCATCTGTCGAAACCTGTACACATATCCAATGGTTTCCGGAACTTTCAGATCATTATATCGGTGTGCGTTTTATTGACGGGGAAACCGTGAGACATTATGGCTGGATAAGATGTGATGTGCTGGAGGAAGGGCGCACCCTGGTGTTAAAGGAATATGCCTATAACACCGAAAATTATCATCCCGTAGTAGCAGGCGATTCGACAGAGATAGTGGGTGCGGAAAATATACAGATGGAATCTCCTTTTCAAATTGCAAGGACAGAATCGGGATTACTGATCAGTTCTTCTACAGGCAATACTTACACGCTTTCCATTGTGAACATGACGGGAGAATCGGTTTATTCTGAAACCACCAATACATCTGAGACGCTTATTAATAGTAATATTTTTACCAAAGGCATTTACATTCTTGTCATCCGTGATGGCCGGAATATGCTCACCGGAAAAGTGTTCTTTTGAGTTGTGCGGGTTATCTCTCTACACCAGCAGATTGTCCAGTAACCGCACGCCGCCGACAATCACGGATGTGATAATGATCCGCTCCAAATTCCCTTGTTTTCCCTCTAAGGAGGAAAGGTCGCGGGCATCCAGAATTTCGAAATAGTCCACTCTAAAATCCCGGACGGCATTCAAACGGGCAATGGCCCATTGTTTTACTTCTTCAACCGATGCAGTTTGCATGCGGGTTGCAGCTTCCTGTAATGTTGCATAAATAATTCCCGCCTTTTCCCTTAAATCGGGTGACAACCGTGCGTTCCTGGAGCTCATGGCGAGGCCATTGGGTTCACGGAAAATGGCGCACCGGTTGACTTGCACAGGCATCCCGAGTATTTCTACCAGCCTGGTAAGGATGAGTAGTTGCTGATAATCCTTCTGACCCAGATAAAGATTGGAGGGCCGGGTAATTTCCAGCAGGATCCTGACCACCTGTGCCACACCTGCAAAATGCCCCGGACGGCTTGCTCCCTCCAGGCGTTTGTCAATGCCGCCAAAGTCATATTCCGGCGCAGGTTCGGGATGCGTCCCATACACATCTTCAACCGACGGGAGATAAAGAATATCGCATCCGGCTTCAATGAGCAATTCCATATCGCGTTCCACCGGTCGCGGGTATTTCTCCAGGTCCTGCGCATCGTTGAACTGGGTAGGATTGACAAATATGCTGCAGACGGTAATTGCATTCCCTGCCTTGCTGGACTGTATCAGAGAAAGATGCCCTTCGTGCAAAGCGCCCATGGTGGGTACGAACCCGATGGATCGACCCTCTGTTTTAAGTTGCAGGAGGCAGGGCGAGAGGTCATTCCGGTGTCTGAACAGGAGCATGATACTGATTTTACGGGAGTTTTAGCCGATCGTGACCCTTTCTTAAAAGGGGTTAAATTCAACTTGCATAAGTAAATTCCAAACTATATTTTGTAATTTTGCAGCTCAAAATTAAACTTCTGGTTAGACTTGAGAAGAAGGACTACGCAGATAACCTAAATTGTTAATTTGTCTATGGAAAAGAAAAGAGTTCTGATCATCACGCAGGAAATGCAGCCGTATCTGAATGGGTCGGACATCGGAGATATCGCAAGGGAATTGCCGCAATATGTACAGGATAAAGGGAACGAGATCCGTGTTTTAATGCCAAGATACGGCGTGATCAACGAACGCCGCCACCGTTTGCACGAAGTGGTGAGACTCAGCGGGATGAATATTATTCTGAATGATGATGATTATCCGCTGATCATAAAGGTAGCCTCGGTGCCCGGAGCACGCATGCAGGTGTATTTCCTCGACAACGACGATCTCTTCAAACGCAAATACGTTTTTCACGACGAGAACAATAATTTTTACGACGATAATGCTGAGCGGATGGTGTTTTTCTGCAAAGCCGCACTCGAAACAGTGAAGAAATTTCAGTGGCCGCCCGATATCATCCACTGCCACGGTTGGATGACCAGTCTGATTCCCCTGTATATTAAAACCGCCTACAAAAACGAACCGGTATTTCAGAATGCGAAAGTGGTGTATTCCATGTATAAAAGCGCATTTGATGAAACGCTGTCGAAAGATAAATTCATGGAAAAGGCGCCGATCAGTGTGAACATCGAAAAATCACATCTGCAAAATTATAAGGATTATAATCATATCGGCCTCAGTAAAGGTGCCGCTTCTTTTTCTGATGGCGTCATCATCGGCAGTCAGGAAATTGAAAAGGAGATCGGTAAATATCTTAAAACTTTAGGCAAACCAGTTCTGGAATTTACGAACGAGGAATACCTCGATAAATACACCGAGTTTTATAACAATCTGTACCAATAATTCAAATCAACTATCCGTTATTCCCGGAATGAAACAGGCAGTATTTATTTTTATTGGCGGATTGTTGCTGTTGACTGCTGCATGCCGTAAATCCAATTTTATTGGTGAAGAACTCTTACCCGACGAAGATTTTTTAAATTCTGAACGCGTTGATACATTTAAGATCGTAACCTATACGGATCTGAATGATTCTGTCGTGACCAGTCAGAATATATTCTATGCACTCGGAAGTCTCACCAGCGAAACATATGGAAAATCCATGGCGGGTATTTACACGCAGGTGAAATTACCTACCAACAATTTATATTTCGGTGAATCACCTGTTGTTGACTCAGTGGTTGTTACCCTCGATTACGCCGGGTATTACGGCGATACAACTGCCACGCACAGTGTGAATGTGTACAGGATGTACGAGCGGATGCAGCCGGGGAGATTATATTATTCCGATAAAAAATTTCACGTATTACCGGTTGCGATCGGGCATAAAACAAATTTCAGGGCGAATCTGAAAGATAGCGTGATGCTTGCCGACAGTTCTGTATTTGAACCGCACTTACGCATTAAATTGTTCGACGGCTTCGGGCAGAATATTGTGGGACTCGATTCCACTTATCTGGAAAATGATACTTCGTTCCAGGATTTTTTGCAGGGAATTTATATTGAACCGGATACATTGCTTGCGGGACATTCAAAAGGGACGATGTATTTCGATATGTCTTCTTCACTTTCGGGACTCAGAATTTATTATCATAATACGGAAGCAGATTCACTCAGTATTACATTTCCGTTCACAGGTATAAAAACAAATTATTTCACGCATACCTATCCGGCTGCTTCTCCCATTGCTAATGCACTTGCTGCTCCTGATACAACGAACGGTGATGCATTTACGTATGTGCAGGGATTTGACGGTGTGCGCACCATTGTAAAATTTCCTACCATAAAAAATCTGGAAGATGTATCCATCAATAAAGCCGAACTTATTTTAACGGCCACTACAACGGATGGAAGAATGTATGCACCTCCGCCAAAGATCCAGCTGTTACAACTCGATTCTACCGGGCATAATTTTTATTATCTCGCGTTATACAGTATTGAAACGTATTCTTCTATTGTGGATGATAATTTCGGACTATCGGATATTGGCGGTACGATCGTGAAGGATGAAACACAACCGGGTCGTGTTGTATACCAGTATAAATATATTATAACGCAGCATATCCAGGAGATACTGGAGGGTTCAGTGGACAATTACGGATTCGCGTTGGTATGTCAGCCGGGAAACAGGATCCCGAATGCCGTAACTTTAGGGGGAGCCGGTTCAGACCGGATCAATTACAAACCGTATCTCTCGATTACATACACCACGATAAACAAATAAACTATGTGTGGTATTGTTGGTTATATCGGGCACCGTCAGGCGTTCCCGGTCATCATGAAAGGCCTTCACCGGCTCGAGTACCGCGGGTACGACAGCGCCGGAGTGGCACTCATCAACGGCGATCTTAAAGTCTACAAGATCGCGGGAAAAGTTTCTGAACTCGAAAAAGAAACAGAAGATAAAAACACGGAAGGCACCTGCGGAATCGGGCATACGCGATGGGCAACGCATGGTGAACCTAATACGCGCAATGCGCATCCGCATGTGAGCGAAAGTAAAAATCTCGCCATCATACACAACGGCATTATTGAAAATTATGCCGCGCTGAAAACGGAATTAATTAAACGCGGCCATCAGTTTTTATCTGATACCGATACGGAAGTGCTCATCCACCTGATTGAAGATATTCAGCAAAAAGAAGAAGTCGATCTCGTCGAAGCAGTACGTATCGCATTGAATCAGGTTGTGGGTGCATATGCGATCGTAATTATTTCAAAGGATAATCCGGATATGCTTATCGCCGCGCGTAAATCATCTCCGATGGTAGTCGGTATCGGCGATGGCGAATATTTCCTTGCCAGCGATGCAAGTCCGCTCATCGAATATACCCGCAATGTGGTGTATCTCAATGATGAAGAAATCGCAGTGGTGCATCGCAATGGCGAACTCATCATTAAAACCATTCATAATGAAAAAATAACGCCGTATATGCAGGAGTTGCAGATGCAACTCGACATGATCGAGAAAGGTGGTTATGATCATTATATGCTTAAGGAAATTTATGAGCAGCCGAACTCGATCATGGACAGCATGCGGGGCCGTTTGATCGGCAGCAAGAATACGATTGTGCTGGGCGGAATAAAAGAATATGAAAAGAAATTAATTAATGCCAAGCGCATTATTATAATCGGATGCGGAACATCATGGCATGCCGGACTGGTAGGAGAATATTTATTTGAGGACCTTGCGCGCATCCCGACAGAAGTGGAATATGCAAGTGAATTTCGATACCGCAATCCTGTAATTAATGAAGACGATATTATCATTGCTATTTCGCAAAGCGGTGAAACTGCCGATACCCTTGCGGCTGTAGAACTTGCAAAGGCAAAGGGCGCAACTATTTTTGGCATTTGCAATGTGGTGGGCTCATCCATTCCACGCACCACGCATGCAGGATCCTATACACATGCAGGACCCGAGATCGGCGTTGCCAGTACAAAAGCATTTACGGCGCAGGTAACGGTACTTACCATGATGGCATTGAGCATTGCAAGAAAAAGAGGAACCATTCCGGAAAGTAAATATCAGAATATTGCAATTGAACTGAGTAAGATCCCGGAAAAAGTGAAAGAGGTTTTAAAAACCAACAAACATATCCGTGAAATTGCAGAAGAATATAAAGATGTAAATAATTTCCTGTACCTCGGCCGTGGGTTTAATTTCCCGGTGGCATTGGAAGGTGCATTGAAATTAAAAGAAATATCCTATATCCATGCAGAAGGATATCCTGCTGCTGAAATGAAACACGGCCCTATCGCATTGATCGATGAGAATATGCCTGTCGTTGTTATGGCGACCAATATGAGTGCACATGATAAGATCGTGAGCAATATTCAGGAAATTAAAGCACGTAAGGGAAAGATCATTGCCATTATTTCCGAGCAGGATAAAGTGATTGAAGATATGGCCGAACACGTGATCCGCATTCCTGATACAGAAGAAGCACTCACGCCTTTATTAAGTGTGATCCCGCTGCAATTACTCGCTTACCATATCGCCGTTTTACTCGGAAGGAATGTTGACCAGCCGAGAAATCTCGCAAAGAGTGTTACCGTTGAATGAGGATATGGAAATTGGTAAATCTGGATTCTTCATCTCCACAACTGTTAAGCAAATTCAATAATGATCCTGTAATAAAAAAAACCTCACATTGCTGCAAGGTTTTTTTTATTCGTTCTGTTATATGTAAATTAATCAGCGCATTGCTGCAGTAAATTTTTCGGCCACCTTATTCCAGTTGATCACATTATAAAATGCACCGATATAATCGGGGCGGCGGTTCTGGTAATTAAGATAATAGGCATGTTCCCAGACATCGATGCCGAGAACCGGTGTTCCTTTTACTTCAGCGATATCCATGAGCGCATTATCCTGATTAGGTGTGGAATTCACAACAAGTTTGCGATCGGGTGTAACCAGCAGCCATGCCCAGCCTGAACCGAATCGTGTGGCAGCGGCATTGGAAAATGCTTCTTTGAATTTATCCCATCCGCCAAGATCACGGTTAATGGCATCCATAAGGTCGCCGGCAGGAACTCCTCCTGCATTCGGGCCCATGATCTCCCAAAACAGATTATGGTTATAAAATCCGCCTCCGTTATTTCTCACTGCAGGCGAAATTTTAGAAACATTCGCAAGAATTTCTTCAATGGTTTTGCTTTCCCATTCCGTTCCGGAAATTGCATTATTTAAATTGTTTGTGTAAGCAGCATGATGTTTATCATGATGGATCTCCATAGTGCGTGCATCAATATGCGGTTCAAGTGCATTGAATGCATACGGGAGAGGTGCGAGTTGAAATGCCATGATTGTAGATTTTGTTATTTAATAATTGTCAATTTGTAATTGTTGTTCTGCAGGTTGATTAGGTGCAGCAGGGATAAAGATAAAACAGCCAAAAATGAAACGCGTTCGGAAAAGCAAAAAAAATATCCGGATTCCTGAATATTGAATTAGGTATCAGGTAGCAGGTATCGGGTATCAGGTATCGGGTATCAGGTATCAGGTATCGGGTATCGAGTATCAGGTAGCGGGTAGCGGGTATCGGGATATCGTAGATTGCGGATTAGTCGTGTTGAATGCATTTGGCGCTTTGGAAACACTGCCTGCTGACAACTTGTATAAGGTTTCGAGATATATGCAAGGGGAGATGCGTTTAATAAAAAAATTATCTGCTCATTCAACCCTGTCTTCTCCCACTGCACGCTGCTACTTTTCAATTATTTCCGGCGCTTTGCGCAAATGATACATTTGCCTCATCGTTTTCCCCGGAAAAAAAGTTGCAGTAATTCTGTTGACCTTTCTGCGAGAACACCGGCAACGCATTCGGTTTTCGGGTGGAGAAGATGCTTATAACGCGAAAAACCCATTTTCGGGTCGGCAGCACCGTACACCACCCGTCCGATCTGTGCCCAATGCAAAGCAGCAGCACACATGGGACAGGGTTCAAGCGTTACATATAACGTACAATCAGGAAGGTACTTCGCTCCGAAATGATTACAGGCTGCCGTGATCGCCTGCATTTCGGCATGCGCTGTAGGGTCATTGAGGCGTTCGATGAGATTATGTGTTTTTGCAATGATCCTGTTCTCCGAAACGATTACGGCTCCTATCGGCACTTCATCTTCCTGTAAGGCTTTCTCTGCGAGTTTCAATGCCTCCTGCATAAAATAGGTATCCGGATCCTGTATGATTCCCATGGGGTAAAGCTAAAGAATTAGAAAAGCCGGAAGAAAGAAGAGCGCATTCCTGGATAAAAATCAGGAGGAAAAATCCGTATTTGAATTTCCGGAGCCTGTCAGGCTGTAACTTTAAATAATCTTAATTCGTCAGCAGGAATAATGACCCAACCTAAATTTGACCTAACTTTGAACCGTCATGAAAAAACTGTTTTTCGCCTTGTTGACAGGCCTTGCTATTTTACCGGCAGGTGCCCAGACAAAGCTCACGCTGCAGCAATGCATCGACCTGGCAACTGAAAATAACCTCACCCTGAAGCAGGGTGCCGCCAGTGTAGAATTCTCGGACCGGGCGGCCGATCAGAGTAAATTATTACTGTTGCCGAATCTGAATCTCGGAACTTCGTATTTCTGGAATTTCGGATTTACCATCGATCCGGTTACCAACCTTCCATTATCGAATAATTTTCAGGCCAACGGATATCAGTTGAATTCGGCAATGAATCTTTTCAGCGGCGGTACGGTGAGCAATACCATCAAAAAAAGCAGGGTTGATCTTAATGTGGCGCAGTTGAATTATAAAGAGACGGTCGAGAATATTCAATTTCAGGTGATCATTGCCTATCTGAGTGTAATGTTCGCCGAAGAACAGGTGAAGATCACGGGTCAAAAAATAAACACCACTGAATTGCAACTGGCGAATTCGCAGAAACTTGTAGATGCGGGATCGATCCCGGAAGGAAATTTACTGGCGATCAAAGCGCAGCTTTCACAGGATCAGCTTTCTAAAATTCAGGCCGAAAATCAGCTCGATAAAACATATCTGGATCTGAAATTATTATTGCAGATGGATCCCGCCGAAAAAGTGGTGATCATGTATCCGGATGTTAAAAAGCTAAATGAAATTTTACAGGCTCCTGTTCCGGATGCAAATGATGTGGCCAATTATGCAATTGCCAATAAGGCAGGGATTAAAAAATATGTATATCAGTTACAGAGTGATGAATTATCGAAAAAAATCGCAGGAGCAGCTGCTTTACCTTCATTAAGCCTGATCGGGCAAATGAGTACTAATTATTCCAATGCGATTTACCCGCCGTATATAACCGAGGCCGATCCGTATAAAAAGCAGGTTGATAATAACCTCAGTGAAGTGGTAGGGATTTCGTTGCAGATACCGATATTTAATAACGGACAAACGCTGCTTAACAAACAAAGCGCGGAACTCACCCTCATCAATACACAATTATCGCAACAGATCGCCATTAATACCCTGCGACAAAATGTAGCGCAGGCGATCAATGATATGAAAGCGGCATTGGCATCTTATGATGCAGCAGTTAATAATTATGATGCAGCACAAAAAGCATTTGATTTTGCCGAAAAGAAATTCAACCTCGGAACTGCTTCGTCTTTTGATTATACCAATTCGATCAATACACTTGCATCAGCAGAATCAGGATTGGTGCAGGCGAAATACGACCTGATCTTTAAGGCGAAGATCATCGATTATTATTTAGATAAACCCCTTGACTTTTAAAACATAAAATATGCGTTTAGTAAAAATATTAGGAGCCGTTGTTGTTGTGCTGATCATTGTCGTCATCATCGGCAGTAAACAGGGATGGTTTGGAAAAGGCGGCGGAATCGCGGTGAATACGGATACGGTTCAGAAAAGAAGTATCGTGGAAACGGTGACAGCCAGCGGAAAAATTTATCCGGTGACACAGGTTGCGATTGCAGCTGAAATTTCCGGTGAGATCGTTGAACTGGCCGTAAAGGAAGGCGATAAAGTGAAGGAAGGACAATTATTGCTCCGTATCAATCCCGATACATATGAGAGCCAGGTTGAACAGGCGCAGGCCGCCCTCGACAATACAAAAGCACAATTATCCAGTGCGAAAGCACGCGTGCTGCAATCGAAATTACAATATGATAATACACAGGTTGCATTCGACAGAAGTAATCAGCTCTTAAAAGATAAAGTGATCTCGCAAGCCGATTTTGAACAGGCACAGCTCGCTTTGCAAACCGCCAAAGCGGAATATGATATTGCACAGGAAAGTGTAACTGCAATGGAATA
>CAYTFT010000012.1:0-17233 GCA_964437155.1 uncultured Chitinophagales bacterium
GTGATAGGTCCGAGGTTACAAACGGTTTCAGTATAATCATCATTGTCAGGATATTCATCACCTGCAAGAGATGTCCATGACATAATATCATAACATCCGTCCACAGAAAAATCATACGTTGCTGCGAAAGTGAATGAAGCAGAAGCATAGCCGGCAATAGTGCCCATATATGTTTCAGTTACAGTCGGGCCACCGCTTACCGAATAACTTACCGGAAATTCAGAAATAGCATCAGAGCCATAGTTGTTGATAGTTACGGTAATGGATTCAACACCCATGGTAACGCCTGAAACAGGGTTTGTAACATCTGTTACGCTGGCATCAAGAGCAGCACCCGGGAGAATATTCACAGAATAATCCTCCATTTCTCCGTAATAATACGTTGTAGAACAGGGATCATACGGAGCAACACCGCCGTAGACACAGGCAACACGCATGGTTGTAGTGCCGGGCATAGCTGTTAAAGGTACAGTGAAAGTGATCGTTCCGATACCGCCTGCTGAGATATATACAGAGGGTGATGCCTCGGTTCCTTCAAATACGAAGTTGTGATTGTAGTCGATCCAGATTGTGTAATTCTCACCCCAGGTCGGACAATTGTTGATCGTAGCCGTGTAGCTCATACCGGGAACAACATCTGTACTCATGGCGGTGAAATCATTCAGGTCGGTTCCTGCACCGGAGGGATTATAGATTGTGCCGAGGGAAAAAATGTCAAGAAAATCTCCTTCGATCGTACCCGTGATATAATCAGGGGTGCAATACTGCGCAAAACCTGCTGCCGACGTAATTACAAAGAAGGCGGCGGTGATGAACATTTTTTTAATTGTGTTTAAGTGTTGCATATGAAATATTTAATAGTTAATATGAATGTCCCAAAGGTAGTAAAAAAATAAAGCCCGGACTGATCCGGGCTTTATCCAAAATAGTTAATATTTTATGCATGATCATTTTTGAATTACGACAGGGTAATCCATTTGTCCCAATGCATTTTTAATACTTACATGATACATTCCCGAAGGAACATCCAGGTCAATATTTTCAGAATAGGTGTTGCTGTTTGCGGTAATAGATTTTGCATACACAACATTTCCGATCGCATCGAATACCATTACATCAAAATTGCTTGATTCAAGACCATTGAGTGCAATCGTAAAACTTCCATTGTTCGGATTCGGGAATAAGGATAATGAAGCATTTTCATTTTCACCGAAACGACCGAGTGTAGTAAAATATACCCATTCAGACGGGGCGGATTTTATTCCTTCATCATAGCAAACTGTGGTAACCCTGAATCCATATTCAGTCATCGGAGTGAGCTTATCAACCAGTTCAACATAGTTGGTATAATATCCTTTCTTTTTAATAAGACCTGTTGCGAGATTATATAAGGTTACGCGGTACTGATCGGCACCGGGTACGGTATCCCAATGCAGCACTGCATCATTTGTTGTAATACCATCGGCATATAATCCTGTGGGTGCAGGGCATGTGGCACCGGCGCCGCCAACAGGCATCCAGGAATGACATTCTTCATATGCACTCCATACGGATGCATTTTTTCCGGGTGCAGGATCTGCATACATGCCGTCAAAGTTGAGACCGAGTGTACCTGTTCCGCCATCGGAATTCCATTCCGTAACAACAACCTTTATCTCACCTGTTGCTTCATGCAGTTGCAACTGCATAGAGCAATTGAAAGTACCGGCGGGGCCCGGATAATGCGGAACACCTACGAAATTCACAACAAATACATGGCTGCCTGCGCCGCCGGATGTATAATAATTGATCACACCGTCAACACAGGAATTCGGATCAAGGTCTTCCTGACCCATAAAGATTGAATTCGGATATAATGCATTTGGTAATATCTGACCAGAACAGCAACCGCTGCCGATCCCGGAATTAAATGTTACAAATCCGTTAGAGGAAATATAAATATCTGAATGATTGATACCATAGAACGGAAAATCAAATCCCATTGGAATTACAGAACTGACCACATCATCGCCAAGGCAGACAGCAGTTCCTTCTGTTGACATCAGATCATACGTACAGGTTGAATAGGTATATCCAAAAAAGCAGGAGCCGTCATCGATCACTGCATCGGGATTATAATTCATCGCAGTTGGATCAGTACAACCGGAAACAGGAGCACCGCCGCCGGTGATATTCACAGAATAGTCTTCTGTTTCACCAAAGGAATAAACTCCGCATGGATCATACGGCGCTATCCCACCATAAATACAGCGGACGCGTAAAACGGTTGTCCCGTCCATAGCTGTTAACGGTACTGTGAAGGTTATGGTGCCCGTTCCACCGGCCAGTATATAGGTTGAACCGGCACTTTCAATGGCATCGAAAACGCCATTATGATTGTAATCGATCCAGATCTGATAATTCTCTCCCCAGGTGGGTGTGTTGGTGATCGTCGCGGTATAGGAAGAACCCGCTACAAGATCAGTGCTCATTGCGGTGTAATCATTGTATTCCGCTCCGGCACCGGTTGCGTTGTAAATTGCACCCAGTGAAAAGATGTCCAGATAATCGCCCTCAACGGTTCCCGTGGTATAATCAGGAATGCAGTACTGGGCATAAGAGGTTGTGGCAGCAAAAAACAGACAGGCAATAGCTGTCAGAATGCGCCGTGAAGGGTTAAAGTGTAGCATAGTATGTATTTTATGTTTGTTGGTGATTTAAAGGTAAAAAAAAAAGCCTGAGGAATCAGGCTTTTTTTTAAAGATATTTTTACAGAAAATCTTTATTTCTGGATCACAATCGGATAGTCCATGCGGCTCATTTCATTCATGATACTCACATGATACATGCCTGCAGGAACATCGAGAGAAATATTCTCTGTATAAGAATTGCTGTCTGCAGTGATGGTCTTTCCATATACCACATTACCAAGGGCATCATACACCATCAGATCAAAATTATTGGATGCAAGACCGTTTAGTGATAAGGTAAATGTTCCGTTATTCGGGTTCGGGAACAACATAAGTGAAGTATTTTCATTTTCACCAAATTTTCCCAGTGTTGTGAAATACACCCAACCGGAAGGATCTGATTTCAGGCCCTCATCGTAACATACGGTCGTTACACGGAATCCGTATTCTGTCATCGGTGTGAGTTTATCGATCAGTTCAACGTAGTTGGTATAGAATCCTTTCTTTTTAATAAGACCGGTAGCGAGATTATATAAAGTTACACGGTACTGATCAGCGCCGGCAACAGAATCCCAATGCAATACTGCATCGTTAGTGGTAATTCCATCCACATATAAGCCTGTTGGTGCGGGACAAACATCCACCACACCACCTACAGGAACCCATGAATGGCATTCTTCGTAAGCACTCCATACTTCAGAATTTTTACCGGGAGCCGGATCAGCGTAAGTGCCATTATAGTTCAATCCGAGTGTTGCAGCACCACCATCGGAATTCCATTCTGTTACTACAACTTTGATTTCTCCGGTTGCTTCAAATAACTGAAGCTGCATAGAAGTATTGAAAGTTCCTCCGGGACCGGGATAATGCGGAACACCTACAAAATTGACAACAAAAATATGGCTGCCGGCGCCACCGGAAGTGTAATAATTTATCACTCCGTCGATACAGGAATTCGGATCGAGGTCTTCCTGTCCCATGAAAATGGAATTCAGATACGTAGCATTCGGTAATATCTGTCCGGTGCAGCAACCGCTTCCGATACCCGGATTAAATGTTACAAATCCGTTGGAAGAAATATAAGCTTCAGAATGCATAGTTCCGTAAAAAGGAAAATCAAATCCCATCGGAATGGCAGCACTTACCATATCATCGCCGAGGCAGACAGCTTCTCCTTCTGTCGGCATAAGATCATACGTGCATGTTGAATAGGTATATCCGAAGAAGCAGGAACCATCATCGATATCAGCACCCGGATCGTAATTGATCGCTGTCGGATCAGTACAACCACTGTCGGGTAAACCACTTGGTACAAATGAAATACATTCATCATATGCAGACCATCCTGAACTATTTCTGTCGGGAACCACATCTGCATTTGTTGCACTTTCATTCAACCCCATTGTAGAATTCCCGCCATCGCTGTTATATTCGGTAGTTACGATCCTGATCTCGTTCGTGCCTTCATACAATTGCACCTGAACGGTCACGTTGAAAGTTCCTGCAGGACCCGGATAATGCGGAACACCTACAAAACTCAAAACGAATACCTGGCTTCCGGGAGCGCCGGTTGTGTAATAGGAAATGGTTCCATCCACGCAGGAGTTAGGATCAAGGTCTTCCTGTCCGAAGAAAATGGAATACGGATACGTACCGTTTGGTAAGATCTGACCTGTACAGCATGCACTGCCGAGTCCGGCGGTGAAGGACAGATACCCGTTCGAACTCACGTAACAATCGGTGAACGGAACATCATAAAAGCTGAATGTGAAGCCCAGTGGGATAGCAGAGCTGACTGCATCATCGCCGAGACAGATGGCAGTGCCTTCTGTGGCCATGGGTGCGAAGTCGCATGCCGACTGGATATAATCTTGTGCGTGTGTGATAACCGACATTGAAACGCCGAGGAGCCCCAATGCAATTTTTCTGGAAATACTGGATGCGTAAAGTTTAATCATAATTTAGGATTTAGGCTACAAGTATACAAACTTTTGAGGGGATGAAATGTTAAAAGTGTGCATTCAGCAAATCTGTCAGAAGCGCAGTGACGCGTAGCAACAAATTCTCAATGGATAAAGTGAAAAAGGAGGGATTTGATGATACCTGCATCTGCAAACAAAAACTGCAATAAAATGAAACGATCCGCGCTGATTTTCGGGTAAAATAAAATTGCAAAAAAGCCAAACCGGAAATTTAACCGGGATCACGCTTCCTGCATAAATACGGTCTTTACATGCATAAATTCTTTCATTCCGTATTGGGATAATTCCCTTCCGTAACCCGATTTTTTAGTGCCGCCGAAAGGCAAACGGGGATCTGATTTCACCATTGCATTAATAAATACATTCCCCGCCTGAATTTTTCCGGCAAGCAACTGCGCTTTTTTCAGATCTTCCGAAAATAATGCAGCGCCTAATCCGAAACGGCTCTTATTGGCAAGTTCAATTGCATGCATTGCATTTTCCGCTTCGATGACCGCTGCAACCGGACCGAATAATTCTTCATCGAATGCGGGCATTCCGGGCTGCACCGCAGTGAGTAATGCAGGTGCATAATTTGCATCGTTGCGGTTGCCTCCGAAAACGACAACTGCTCCTTTTTGTACAGAATTATATTGCTGCATGGCAAGTTTTTCTGCAAGATCAATTCTTGCCATCGGCCCTATGGTAATTCCTTCTTTCAACTGATCGCCTTGTTTCAGATTCCGGATACTTTCCATCAATGTTTGAACGAAAGCATCCTTCACTCCTTTTTCCACAATAAATCTTTTTCCTGCGATACAACTTTGTCCCGCGTTCTGAAACCTGCTGAGCATAGCAATTTTTGCAGCATGCCGGATATTCGCATCATTTAATATTATCATCGGATCGCTTCCGCCCAATTCAAGTACAGATTTTTTGATGTATTTACCGGCAAGGGCCGCAACAGCACTTCCTGCCTGTTCACTGCCGGTGAGTGTAACACCCTGAACAGCGTCATGTGCAATGATTTTTTCCACTGCATCAATATCAATGATCACAGTTTGAAAAACATGATCGGGAAATCCTGCTTCGCGAAAAATATTTTCTATTTCCAATGCGCAACCGCAAACATTCGGTGCGTGTTTCAGGATGATGGTATTTCCTGCCATTAATGCAGGTGCAGCAAAACGAAATACCTGCCAGAACGGAAAATTCCACGGCATGATCGCAAAAATTGCACCTACCGGTTCAAAAACGATATAACTTTTAAATGCATCCGTTTGGATGATTTCCGGTTCGGTCATGTGCGCTCCATGCTCTGCATAATAGGCACAATTCCACGCGCATTTTTCGATCTCACTCCTGCTTTCATTTATTATTTTTCCCATTTCAAGGGAAATGGTTTTTGCAAGCGCCTCCTTTTTTTCCCGCAGCAATGCAGCAACCTTTATTAATAATTCACTCCGGTGATCCGGATGTATATTTTTCCATGTATCAAATGCGTTTGCTGAATTTTGCAGCACTGCATCAATTTCCCGATCATGCAGCAACGGGTATTCTGCAATTACAGACTGATCAAAGGGATTTATGGATTTAAAAGTGTTTATCTTTCCCATACAACATTTACTATAAAAAGGATCAATATCCGGGATACTGCTCCAGTAATCCTCCGCTTGCATTTACTTCCCTTTGCGGAATAGGAAAGCAGGGTAAAACACCTTCGCCGAGAACAGTTTCCACCATTCCGAAATGTGCGAGATCAAAATATCTGCTTCCTTCAAAATTTAATTCTGCGCGGCGCTCCTCCGTCAATGCCTGAATAAATTCCTCTTCTGTTAATATTGTAACATCCCCGAGTCCCCTGTTGTTGCGCAAAAAATTAATTTCGAAAACACCATCAGGAAATCCGAGACACTCGGCATGTATGAGCCATATATCGGATAAACGAATCACATACGCACTGTTATCCTGTGTTATTTCACCGCGATATTTTTGTGTGCGCCCATCAGGTTCGATGCTGACATCATTATTTTCATAATCAACGAGATTGGCGCGGACATCTCCCGGCCTTGCATCGAAAAATAATTTCAAATCCTCTGATGCAAGAAAGCTCACTTCGCTTCTCAATGCATCGGGCCTTGCATAGGTGAGTGCATTGAACTGACTTTTATCCTGCTGGTCGAAAATGACTTCAAAAAAAGATTCAGTGGCTGGTTTGGATGAATATATTTCCGCTGTCTGCGTTTCACCGGCCATATATGCGACACCCGACATATACACCATTGATGCATAGGTTTGTGCATTTATTTTATCGCCCTTGCATACATATACTCTTGCCATAATGGCTTCACAAGCCGTGCGTGTGATAAATTGTTTTCCTTTAAATACAGGCTCCTCCATCCGAAGGTCATCATCACTCAATAATCCTTCGGCTTCGGTCAGGTCCTGCAGGATCGCATCGTAAGTTTCACCTACTGTATTTCTTCCCGGATGTGCATCTGTTGGCAAAATGGAAGTAACAACCGGAATGCCATACGGCGAATTAGTATCCCAGTGTTCGCCGAACATCCGCAGCAGGTCAAAATGTGCCATTGCGCGAATTGTGAGCGCTTCACCTTTAATATCACTGCGCAGTGAATCACTTAATAACGGATCTTCAATTCCATCGATATTGGATAAGATCTTGTTTGCCGTGTAAATGGTATTGTAAATGGCGATCCAGGTGTTTTCAATATAAATATTGTTCGGTGTTGCCACTTTATAACCGAGTTCATCAAGATCAAGATTATCATATCCTCCGGTTGCACCATTATCGCTGTAAGCTTCCGTCATCAGTTGAAAATAGCCTCCGTAATAATATTGATTCTGCAATGAATTATACATGCCGATGCGTGCATTTTCCAGACTTGCAAGATCGTTGAACATATCACCGTCGGCAACTTCACTTGTTGAGGACTGGGACAGAAAACTTTCGCAGGAAGAAAAGGTGAGTATACATCCGAAGCATAATGCATATATAAGCGGATATATTCTTCTGTTAGAAACATGTATATTTTTCATGGCAGAAAATAATTTAGAAGTAGCAATATTTATTTTCATGTTATAGTATTCAGAATGTAAAATTAAATCCGGCCATATAGGTCCTTGCCTGGGGATACGCCGCCAGATCCACTCCTGCCGTTTCAGGATGGTCGCCACCGGTAGAACTAACTTCAGGATCAAAGCCGGTATACTGCGTAAATACGAATGCATTTTGAATCTGTGCATAGATCCTTAATGACTGAAATAATTTTGTGTTTTCCGGTTTTATGGTATATCCTGCGCTGATCTCGCGAATGCGGAGGTGTGAACCATTTTCGATTGCCTGTCCTGAATTCTGATAAAAATTATAATTGAATAACGATGCTCTCGGAATATCCGTAATATCTCCGGGTTGCTGCCACCTGTCGTCTACAACATGTGTATTATTTGCATACACCTGATAGAGATAATAAGCTTCATCCCAACCGTAATCGCTCCAGCCAAGCGTCTGATATGTTGACCTGATCAGGTTATATACATCATTCCCGAGGGTGAATGTTGAGGATATCCCAAAATCCCATTTTCCGTACGTAACAGTTGTGCTGAATCCGCCGTACCAATCGGGTGTTGCCTTTCCGAGAATTGTAGCGTCTCCGTCGTCGATAACGCCATCTCCGTTTGTATCTGTGTAAACGGGATCACCGGTTTCAGGATCGACGCCTTCGTAAGGAACGCCCCAGAAGGCACCATACGGTTGCCCTTCGGCGAGAATATGCGTTGCGGTGAGATCCGTATATGCACTCAGCAAAATACTGTCCGTACTGAGGTCGATAATTTCATTATGCAGATAACTGATATTACAACTAAATGTCCATTGAAAATTTTTATGATCGATGATATAACTGTTTGCAGAAAATTCAATTCCTGAATTCAGAATATTCCCGTAATTGCGTGTCACCGATCCGAATCCTGTTGCACCGGAAACAACATCTTCACTCAGCAGGTCTGTTTTATTTCCCACATAATATTCGATTGCCCCGCTCACTCTTCCTTTCCATAATTCATAGTCAATACCGAGGTTGAACATTTTATTTGTCTGCCATTTCAGATTTTCATCCGCAATATTTCTGGGCCCGAGTCCTGCTTGTCCGTTGTAGCTCACCGGACTCCAGAAAGATATATACTGAAAATCCCCTATCTCCTGATCGCCGGTAACACCAAAACTGCTGCGCAATTTAAGATCCGTAATACAAAATGCCGACGGCCAGAAATCCTCATCACTAATATGCCAGCCCGCAGATGCGGCAGGGAAAAAACCGAATTGGTTATTGGGAGAAAAACGCGATGAACCATCCACACGTGCACTCACTGAAAATAAATATTTACTGTGCAGCGTATAATTTGCTCTTCCTAAAAATGAAACCAGTGCCCAGCTGCTTGCATATGCATCGCCACCGGTAACGACAGCGGCTGCCGAAACATTCTGCAACCCGGTGCCGGCGGGGAATCCCTGTCCGCTTACACTTAGATAATCGGATGCAGACTGTTGCAGAGAAAATCCACCGAGCAAATTAAATGCACTTTCATTGCCGAAGTATTTTTCATAACTGAACATATTTTCACCCAGCCATACTTTTTGTCCGAATGCACTGTTCACCGCTTTACCGCCAACTGCTTCCGCATCGGTGGTAAGTGGCGAGAAATAAATATCATCTGTAAGTTGTGTAATATCCGCCGACCAGGTAGTTCTGAATTTAATATGCGGCGTGATTTTATATTCTGCGAATACAGAACCAAGTGCGCGGTAATTTTTCGTAAAGGGAATTATTTCCTTCGTTGACAAAACCGGATTATCACTCAGCCAGCTCGACTGATAATCTTCAAAATCAGCATAGGTTCCATCCTCTTCATAAACCGGCATCAGCGGAGATGCGCCAATTGCATTTGTAACAGTTCCGGTATATACATTATCGTTCAGACTTCTGCGATTATCAGCATACGTGCAAGAGATATTTTCACCAATGGTAAGTTTATCACTAACAGCATGATCCAGATTAATACGGGAATTAAATCTTTTATAATAGGATTCAATTACAATTCCCTGCTGATCAAAATAGGAATTCGAAATGTAGAATCTTGTTTTATTATTTCCGCCGGATGCCGACACTTCAATATTATTAATGGGTGCTGCCTGAAATATTGCATCCATCCAGTTTGTATTTACACCTGTATACCAGCTTTCGGGCAACGGATTGGTGGAAAGTGCCGGATCATAATCCTCACCAAAAATGGTTGGATCCGCATTGTAGGCATTCAGATCATTTTGCCGGGCTTCCTCAATAAGTGCAACAAATTCTGAAGAGGATAAAAAATCAAGCGGCCTGCTCACCTGTTGGATACCGGTATAATAATTCAGTCCGAACCTGGTTTTACCTTCCTTACCGCGTTTCGTTGTAATTAATATTACACCATTTGCAGCACGTGCACCATACACAGATGCAGCAGATGCATCCTTCAATATTTCGATCGATTCAATATCATCAGGATTGAGATCCGAAATAGATGAAATATTCTGTCCGTTTCCCACTGATGCGCCCTGCAGGTCGAACGATGTTGAAATACCCGAATTACTTTCACTGATCATCGGAATTCCGTCAACAACATACAGCGGATTATTTTGTCCGCGCACACTCACCAATAATCCTGCACCGGGTGTACCGGATGCATTGCGGATATCGATACCCGCAACTTTTCCCTGGATACTTCCGGCAATATTAGAAATCGGCTGATCGCGGAAGGCTTCATTTTTTACAGATGAAACAGAACCGGTGATATCACTTTTATTTTGTGTTCCATAACCTACTACTACGATTTCTTCCAGCTCACGTTCCGAGCTGAGTAAAATCGTAAAATGTCTGTTTCCGGAGAAATTAACTTCTTTTGTAGTATAACCGACAAATGAAATTTGCAGGGTGCCGTTTGCAACAGGAGAAATAAGTGTGAAGTTTCCGTCAATATCGGTGCTGGTGCCCGTAGCCATATCATATTTCAAAATAATATTTGCACCGGCGAGTGTTTCATTTGTAATTGAATCCATCACTACTCCGGTGAGCAGGGTTTGAGAAAATCCAGAAACTGCCGGCAAAAAGAACAGGAGTACCGGCAGCATTTTTTTTACATGATCAGATCGCATTATTTTGGGTTTTACAGTGCATTGGGATAAGTATAAATTTGAATCAGTACGCAACCACCTTAATCGGTATCCTCACTGCCACAATTCCGCAAATTTTTACTGCACAATAATCTCTCTTCTCTCATTGCTTATACAACAAACAACTCCACGCGTTTCATCACGGCTCCGTTCTTCCCTGCAGCAAATACAAATCGGGTTGCGCATATTTATATACCTTGAAATAAATATTTGTTGCGGATTCAAATATGCCATCCATTTTGGTTATATGATTGGTCATGAGCTGGACAAGATGATCATTGTCGCGGCACATCACATTTACTTCCAGATCATACGCGCCGGTTGTCATCGCGAGAAAGCTCACTTCGGGAAGTTCGGCGATCTTGTCGGCAACAGTTTTTACTTTATCCACAGGCCTCACTTTTATCAGGATCTGTGCATACGTATGAAAGCCGATCTTCTCCGGATTCACACGTCCTATAATTTTAATAAGGTCATTTTCTATGAAAATATTATAGCGGTTCCTGATGGTGCCGACAGAAACATTGAGTTCATCAGCGATATCTGTAAAGGATTTCCTGCCATCGCGGATCAGTTGTTCCAGTATCTGGTAGTCCAGTTCATCGAGTTGCATAGATTCTGATTTAGGGGGAATGCAAACTTTCAATTTAATACGGGTTTTTCCAAATTTTTCCTGCATTTTTTTTATCCATTCAGCTTGCCGCTGAAAATCCGGCAAAACCACGTGCTACATTCCGGTAGTCGGATAAACCCTTACGATAGCCGTATCACTGATCCGGTTTGCGTAACCTGTATCAGAAAAATGGAATATACATGCATTAGATATTTCCCGATTGCATTATGAAGATCATGCTAAAAAATCCTTAGATTTCAACACGCATGCATACACGATCATTTGTATGTTTCCTGTAAAATTCACCGGTTGTCAGCCGATATTTTCCGGTATCCTGCATTTTGAATTAACTTGCCGGAAAAAATAAGCATATGAAAATTCGTCTTCTCCTGATTGCAGTTGGATTTGGAACTCTCGCGATGGCACAAAAACCGGTAACTGTGCAAAGCACCATCAACAAGGTGATATTATTTTCAGAAGGCGGACAGGTTATGCGCACAGCGAAATCTACCATTGATGCAGGAAAAACAGAACTCATTTTTGAAAATATTTCTCCGGAGATAGACAAACAAAGTATTCAGGTAAAAGGGGAAGGTGCATTTACCATTTTGTCGGTGAGCCATACCATCAATTATCTCAAACAACAGGCAGTTTCTGATGAGATAAGCCGTTTACTCCGTCAGAAGGACAAACTGGGCGATCAGATCACCTATCAGAACAGCATGCTCAATGTTTACAAGCAGGAACAGTCAATAATGGAAAAAAATCAGAGCATTGGTGGTGCGAATACAGGTGTGAATGCCGAAAATCTGAAAGCAGTGGCCGACTTTCAGCACGCGAGATTAACAGAAGTTTACCTGCAACAGAATGAACTGAGTAAAAAGATTAAATCTTTAAATGATTCTGTTACACTGGTCACCAGTCAGTTATATGCACTCAATGCTAAAAAGGAAAAGCCCACTTCGGAAATTCATGTAACGGTGATGGCAAAAACTTCGGTGCAGGCAAATTTTGAAATCAGTTATTATGTGCACGCTGCCGGCTGGTATGCGAATTATGATCTGCGCGTGGAAAAAGTAAATACACCGGTGGAGATCAGCTATAAAGCAAATATTTATCAGAGCAGTGGTGAGGACTGGAAAAATGTGCAGATCACGCTCAGCAACGGCAATCCGAATGAAAGCGGCATCGCTCCAACGCTGTATCCGTGGCGATTATATTATGGCAATGTTTCTTACGATAAAAAAAATGGATACGATTATAATTACGCAAACACTTCCGTTACGCATGTCAGCGGAAAAGTTACCGATGCCACAGGCGAGGCCTTACCGTTTGCGACAGTCGTGGTAAAAGGAACCACCGTTGGAACTGTAACGGATGTTGATGGTAATTACACATTGCAATTGCCTGCCGGTGCAAATTATCTTTCCATCAGTTATCTCGGATTTATACAGCGTGAAGTTCATATCACATCCACTTTAATGAATATATCGATGCCGGAATCGACACAAACCTTAGAGGAAGTAATGATCATGCAGTCGCCCGGAGTAGTCAGCGAGGGTGTATACAGCCGTAACGCAGGAAAGCTCAGTAATTCATCTAAATCAGAATTAAAAACCATCGCACTCGAAACGAATTTCGAATATAAGCCAACCACCTTTACACACGATATAAAAGAACCCTATACCATTTTAAGCGATGGGAAAGTGCAGACGATCGATATCCAGGCATTGAAGGTGGATGCACAGTATGAATATTATGCTGTTCCGAAGATCGACCGTGATGCATTTTTAACGGCGAAGATCACCGACTGGCAGGATCTGAATTTACTGGCAGGAGAAGCGAATTTATTTTTTGAAGGCGCCTATCTCGGAAAAACGATATTGGATATTACAAATGCAAAGGATACACTGAACATTTCACTGGGGCGTGATAAGGGTGTTGTTATCCAGCGTAATAAATTAAAGGAATTCACCGAGCGGCAGTTCATCGGTACCAATAAAAAGGAAACAATTGCATTTGAGATCGCGATCCGTAATAACAAGCAGGAACCGATTCAGATAATAATCAAGGATCAGTTTCCGATAGCAACAGAAAGTGATATGGAAGTGGAACAAATCGAAACAAGCGGCGGGAAAGTATCCGCGGATGAAGGAATTATCAGCTGGAACCTGCAAATTGCTCCAAAGGAGGAAAAGAAACTGGTGATGAAATATTCGGTGAAATATCCGAAGAGTAAGACGGTGGTTTTGGAATGAGAATGACAATGTGTAAATGTGAAAATGTGCTGATGTGCTGATGAAAATATTTGTAAATTGAAGATTACCGTCAATATTTACGAAATTAAAAGCCCCCTTCGGGGGTTGGGGGCCGGTGATAATGTGTCCGCCGCGGCGGATGCTAATGTGCTCATCCGCTAATGTGATGATATGCTAATATGCAAATGTGCAAATGAAGATTTTTGTAAATTGAAAATTACCATCAATACTTACGAAAATCTAAAGCCCCCTTCGGGGGTTGGGGGCCGATGCTTATATGCTAATGAAGATATTTGTAAACTGAAGGTTCCCGTAAATACTTACGAAAATCTAAAGCCCCCTTCGGGGGTTGGGGGCGGTGAGAATTTACTTTTTGTTCCATAAAATAATTATTCTATTAAAAATCCAATTACAATTTATCGCACACGTTATTAAGCCGGTTGCTTCTACAATACTTTGTCATGAAACTTTTTGTATGCAGGTAAATCATAACCGAGTCGGGTGAAGTAATTGTATAAATAATCATGCAGCCGGAAACTTTGGAAATCACCCAGATGCGGCAGAAAATATTTCCGGTTACATTCTTCCTGGCCGAATTCGGCGATCTCGGAAGGCGTCATTAAAATATTAAAGCAATATTTTTTTTCTCCGGCAACACCATTTAAGTTAATTCTTGCATAACTGGTTGTCCCTCTTGTGATATGTGTTTTTTTGGGATTCTATAAGAAATTGCATGATCGAATCAATATTTTCTTTACTGCGTATTTCGAAGGGGATGCGCTTAAAATTGCTACTGCCGGGTATTGTATCATACAAAAAAAGATCTCCATAGAATTCTTTAACAGGATCATCATATATCCTGATATGCTTTCTCGTTTCCTGTAATACTACCAGAGAAAATGCCCAGATAAACAGCGGGGCCATAAACAAAAACGCAATATTGATCTTTCTAAAACGGACCATGCAGCATCATTCAAGCGGGAACGTCATTAATGCCTTGCGCACGCTTTCCCTGAATTCTTTTTTGTTCAGGGCGAGGGGAACCCTATTATGGTCAAAATACTGGATGATATTTTCGGTAGCCATATTACCGGTAAGATCATCTGCGGCCATCGGACAGCCGCCAAAACCTTTAATTGCGCCATCGAAACGGCGGCATCCGCTTTTATATGCAGCATCAATTTTTTCGAGCCAGGCATCGGGTGTTGTATGCAGATGCGCACCGAATTCCACACCGGGAAATTTCGGAATAAGATGAGAGAATAAATATTCGATAGAAACAGGATCTGCAATTCCGATCGTATCGGCGAGTGAAATATATTTTATCTGCATCTCGACAAGTTGCTCCACCCAACCCGCGGCTACTTCGGCGCTCCAGGGATCACCATAAGGATTTCCGAATCCCATCGAAATATAGATCATGAGGTCCTTGCCATTATCATCGCAAAGCTGTTTGATCTCCCGAACACGCTGCACACTTTCACTAATGGAAGAATTTACATTCCGCTGCTGAAAAGTTTCAGAGATAGAAAATGGAAATCCGAGAAAACGAATTTGCGGAAACCGGCAGGCATCTTCCGCACCGCGCACATTGCCGATAATGGATAGCAGTTTGGTTTTAGTTGAAGAGAGATCCAGCTGCGCGAGTACGTCCGGTGTATCCGCCATCTGCGGGATCGCCTTCGGGGAAACAAAACTGCCGAAATCCAGTGTATCAAAACCAACCTTCAGTAATTGCTGCAGATAGGCTATCTTCTTATCCGTTTCAATAAATGTATGAATTCCCTGCATGGCATCACGCGGACATTCTACGAGTTTAACGGAGGTGGGCATAGATTACAAAATTATGGGTTTACCGGCGTGTTTGAATTTATTTTCACCAATTATCAGCAACTCACTCCTCATCATACACAATAACCGGTTGTTTTGCTTCAGGAATAACAAGATCATTATTAAAATCCGGAAAGAAAGATGCTTTCAGCTCCGGTGTGAGCTGACCAAAATCGAGAAAATACCATTTTTTACCGCCGTCCTGCGAAACCGCAAGCAGGGCGCTTTCACTTGTCATATGCCCGCCGGGAAACCCTAAATAAATAAACTGGTCAATTGTAGAATGTATTTCATTTCCCGCAATATAGATTTTGCCGGGTGTACCCACTCTCGCCGAATCAATCGTAAATCCCTGCGCCAAAATATCTGAAATAGTTGATGCGATCAGGTCTTTGAGTATGTCCCTGCCGCCGGCGATGGAGATCAGTTCGGGATAAGTAAAATCCAATAATCTGTTATAATCGCCATTGACAAATGCATATACCATATTGTTCGCCTGCTCCTGCATCGTATGCTGCATGGCCGAATCCGTTTGCGCCGATACACTCCGGATACTCAGAATAAAAAAAAGCAGAAAAATATTTTTCAAACGGGCAGTATGCATGTAGTGTACTTACATCAATTTTTTCGAAAAAAACAATGCTTATTATCCGGTTAATTCTGTTTTAAACCACCAGATTAACGATCTTTCCTTTAACAATAATAAATTTTTTCGGCGTTTTTCCCTCTGTCCACCGGATAACTCCTTCCAGTGCCATAACTGCTTTTTCAATTTCTTCGTTCGCCATATCGAGCGGGAGTTCAATATTCGCGCGCACTTTCCCGTTCACCGACACAGGATAATTCACGGTATTTTCCTGCACGTATGCTTCATTATATTTCGGCCAGGCTGCGGTATGCACACTTCCTGTATTTCCCAGTTTTTCCCATAACTCTTCTGTGATAAAAGGTGCAAAAGGCGCAATAAGAATGATCAGTGGTTCTAAAATCGTGCGTTTACTGCATTTTAAACTGCCAAGCTCATTCACGCAGATCATAAATGCACTCACTGCCGTATTAAAAGATAATTTCTCTATATCCTCCCCTGCTTTTCTGATCGTTTTATGCAATATTTTCAATTCCTCCTTAGTTGCATCGCCCTCCTGTATTTTCAATGCACCGTTTTCTTCAACGAATAACCGCCATAATTTCCGCAGAAATCCCTGCACACCGGTTATGCCTTTTGTATCCCATGGCTTCCCTGCATCGATAGGTCCGAGAAACATTTCATATAAACGGAAACAATCGGCTCCGTATGTATCGATCACTGCATCGGGATTGACGACATTATGTTTGGACTTTGACATTTTTTCAATCTCATGCCCGCAGATATATTGTCCGTTTTCCAGAATAAATTCTGCATTTGCAAAATCGGTCCGCCATTTTTTGAACCCGTCCAGATCGAGAACATCATCCTTTACCAATTCAATATGCACGCGTAATTCGGTTACTTCATAATTATCTTTCTCTGATTTTGTAACAAATAAATTTGTCCCGCTAACGCGATATACAATGGAAGAACGACCCTGTATCATCCCCTGATTCACCAATCTTTTATAAGGCTCATCCTCTTCTACGAAAAAAAAAAAAAAAAGAAACTTATTCCACATTCGGGAGTACAATAAATGCCC
>CAYTFT010000013.1:0-9597 GCA_964437155.1 uncultured Chitinophagales bacterium
ACGCAACATCTGCAGCAATATCAGCATGTATTAGGTATAATTGATTTCACCCGGGCAAAGGCTAAATATGCATTGCAGATCAATGCAACGCTGCCGGTTCTGGAGAATAAACCTGTTTTGTATTTATATAATGCCGTGCATCCGGTATTGTATCAACTAAATAAAAAACAACATAAACCCGTTGTTCCGCTCGATGCAGAACTGGATGAGAACAACAGAATTCTGATCATTTCAGGTCCCAATGCAGGCGGAAAATCCGTCGCCATGAAAACGATCGGATTATTACAATATATGACACAATGCGGCATGCTTGTTCCGGCTTCCGGTCATTCGCGCATTGGCATTTTTGCAAATATCTTTTGTGATATCGGAGATACACAATCGCTGGAAGATGAATTATCCACCTATTCGTCGCGGCTCAATAAAATAAAATACTTTTTACAGAACAGCGATAAGGAAACGTTAATACTTATTGATGAATTCGGCACGGGGACCGACCCTGTCATGGGCGGTGCAATCGCAGAAGCATCCTTAAAAATGCTTAATGATCTGAAGATATTTGGCGTGGTAACTACGCATTATGCAAACCTGAAGGCATTCGCTGCCAATACGCCGGGCGTATTTAACGGCAGCATGTTGTACGACGAGGCGGAGCTGAAACCCTTATATAAACTTGAATCCGGGAAACCGGGCAGCAGTTATGCGTTTGAGCTGGCAAAAAAATCGGCATTGCCACAGCAGCTTATTGATGATGCAAAAAAGCTCATCAGCAAAGAACATATCCGGTTTGAGGAATTGCTGAAAAATGTGCGCATAGAAAAAGAACATATTCGTTTGCGTGATAAGGAAGTAAGTAAAAAAGAGGAGGACATTAAAAAGAAATCGAAGGATCTGGAGATCGCCTTCGAAAAAGCACGTGAAAAACAGGATCGCTATAATTTGAAAAAGCTCGAAAAAGAAGATGAGGCCATCCGTAAAATGGAAGCGGAATTCAGGGCACTCCTGCAGGAGCTTAAAAATGTGCAGGAGAATACAGAATTGGCGCCGGCAGAAAAAGAACAGAAAAAAGATAAACTGAGACAATTTATTCAATCGAAGAAAAAAAATACGTTTGCGGTACGCGATAAACTCCATCAGCAAACCACGCAGCAATACAAGAAGGGTGAGATTAAGATCGGCGGGTTAGTTAAACTGATTTCAGGTTCGGAGATCGGAACATTAATATCTGTGCAAAAAAACCGTGCGACTGTGATCTTCAATAATATTAAAACGACGGTTCCCTATGCTGAACTCATTGGTATTGCAGAAGCGGAAGCACCTGCTGCACCCAGACAGGTGATTCAAATAATAACGGATGCATCAGAATTTCCGCTGGAACTCGATCTGCGCGGTAAGGCAAAAGAAGAAGCAATGCATGCACTGGAAAATTATCTCGACAAAGCATCCATGCGCTCTGTTTTTCAGGTACGTATATTACATGGAAAAGGCACCGGTGCCATCCGCGAAGTGGTGCAACAGGTACTAAAAAAATATCCCGGCCTCAAAAAATTTGAATTCGCCACAAGAGAATCGGGTGGCGATGGTGTTACGATCGTGGATATTTAATTATGTGGATTGACCATGCTGCCATGGTTATGTAAATAATTCCATAAAGCATGGTTACGGCTATTTTTTCTAACTTTAAGAATAAAATACAGAAATTGAAACGCCTTGCCACTCTCCTGCTCATGTATTGTATTTATCAGCATCTGCATGCGCAATGTTTCAGCGGATTAGAAGATACAACCTGCAATAATCTGGAACCCTGGATATTGACACCGGCTGATACCGGCGGATATTTCGGAGGTGAGGGTGTAGGATTTGACGGAACATTCAATCCGGCGCTGCTTGCTCCGGGCATCCATTATGTCTCCTATAATAACACAAATTTTTATGTTGTTGATACGACCGGAATTTTTGATCCGGCGGAGGGAAGCGGAACTTTTTTATCGCTTATAGATGATGGCTTCTGTGATGGATTGCCACTCGGATTTTCATTTGAATTTTTCGGCAGTGTAAAAAATTATGTGCGTGTACATTCAAACGGATTTATCAGTTTTGATTTTATGCCTGCTATTTTCCCGCCGTATGCGAATGATATTCCCACGCCCGGCATGCCTACCGATTTTATTGCAGCATCGTGGGGAGATTACGATCCGACTTCCGGGGGAACGATCGATTATTTTACGACGGGCACAATTCCTTTCAGAAAAATGGTGATCAATTATACCGATCTCCCACCCTATGGAGGTGCTCCGGGAAATCTCACTGCACAGATCATTTTGTATGAAACCACAAATATTATCGAAATACATACAACTGCTTCACCCGATTACGGATATACGAAAAGC
This sequence comes from uncultured Chitinophagales bacterium, assembly GCA_964437155.1. Classification (GTDB taxonomy): domain Bacteria; phylum Bacteroidota; class Bacteroidia; order Chitinophagales; family BACL12; genus UBA7236. The sequence goes on from CAYTFT010000013.1 coordinate 2,391, forward strand.
CAGGGAATTGAAAATGTTGACGGTACAGTCGGATTTGTAAGGCCCGGCAGAAATAATATGCATTGGGAAGCATATAATGATTATGTTGCATTTATCCCGCAATATTGTATTGATTCAACTTTAATTATTGCCGCACCGGATGTAAATATTATAGAAGATTTTGTTGTTTATGCTGCAGATTGTCCCGGGTATTATGTGCATGTAACAGGTGCATCTGCTTATACGGTCCAACCTCCGTTTGATACTTACCTGCTGCCTACGGGTACAGAGGGAGAATTTGAATTTACCGGATATCCGCCTTTTGCCGGTGATTCGCTTTATGTTCCTATTTCAGGTTCTGATACAGGTGGTTGTCCTGATACCGACTCGGTTCTTGTTTATTTTACCGGATGCGAACCGGTGAATGATATTGCAGATCCGTTGTCGTTATTGATAAGTCCGAATCCCGCGCAGGATGCAATACATATTTCCACTTCAGCAGCATGCAATAATGCCGCAATTGAAATTTATACCTTACAGGGCCGGAAATTATTTACCGGAGAAATATCCGCGGGCCAAATGTCCATTTCTACAGCCGGATTTCCCGATGGAATTTACCTTGTGCAGCTGCACACGAATGACACCTCCGTTTCTTCCACAGTGGTGATCATCCGTTAATGTGCATACTGGAAATCCATCAAGGCTGAAACCCAATGCGAGCGGCACTTTCCCGACCAAGCATAATCCACATTTTGTGGATAAACTCTGTGACAAAAATGTGCGGAATAAAGCGTTAATAAAGTTGCAATTTTAATTGGCTCATTATACTTTTGATACACCTGACGAAAATATCCTATACCGATCAGCAATGAAAGGTGAAACAACCGCAAGGAAGTTTTAAAAGGGGTGATTCGCAAGAAGAAACTCCGAAGGATGCGTTGAAAGACAAATCCGGGATTCGAATGTCAGATGCAGTTATCGGGATCACGGTTCCGGAAATTGCGAAAGCGGAGTCAGTTGTCAAAGATTGGGTCCGCTTTCTTCGTTACACCTTTTGACGAAATTAATGTAGCGCTAATTTCGTTGATGAAAAAACCCTCACCGGTCATGTGAGGGTTTATTTTTTTACCGGACTGCAAGCGTTTTCTCCTGCTGCTGTCCTATTTCACTAAAGGTTTTTTTCATCGCATCCGGGTCTGTCGGGTAAAATACCAGATCATCTATTGTTCCTCCGGTAATAACGGTATCTTTTAATGCCATTTCCAGATTTCCATTTTTCTGCCGTACGGCAATTATGGTAATTTTTTCTCCCAGCGGCACCCGGTCAAAGGAAAATCCGCCGGTATAACGAAATCCGATCATGACTGAATTAATATCCTGAAAAACAATGCGCACTGTTGCATCACTCATACTATCGATTTTCACAAACAGATTTGTGCGGTCCTGTGCAAAAGGTAATTCTCTGTCGCAATTAAGCCAGCCCGTTCGGGTAACCGGTAATAAATAGCGGTCGGTCATAAACACAGCATTAAAGCGCTTTGCCGGTTCAATGGATTCCACCACCCATTTTACAGGAACCTGCGACGGATCACGCACCAGATCCAGTTTCACCGGAACCATCATTTTCTTTTTGGTTTTGCGCATATTCTGCACTTCCCATTCAGGCATTTTTTTGAATGCAGCGATTACCTGATTATCAGCATAGGTACTGATCTGTTTAGGCGTGTGCACATTGCTTATCTTTCCCGTATTGTCGAGTGTGAAATTGATGTAGGAGGTTGCCTGCAATTTGGTGTTTTCAAATCCCTCGGGAAATTTCACTTCATCATGCAGATAGGCATATAATTTCGAAACACCACCCGGAAATTCAGTTCGTTCCTGAGGATTGCACCAAAATGTTCCGAACATACCGCCAACATCTTCATACAGAAACCGGCCCTTATCATTTACGGGCACCCATTTGGTTCCGTTTGAGCCTTCTTCTGCATAAAATAATTCCATTCCTTCCTTATTATCCGGAGAAGGAATTTCCATAGTATAATATTCTCCATCGGCGATTTCGACACTGCGCCCGCCGGCAGATGCTTCGATATATAACATTCCGCCGCTTTCAATTAAATCATCTTTTGATACTGTTGCGAGTCCTGCAAAAATAAAATCCTGCAGCGTGAGAAATTCAGAAACTTCAAGGGAAATAATGCCCTTTACCGGCTGCTTATCATCACTATAAACAAATATATCAGGACCGAATTTTACAACAGAACCCTGTTCACATAATAATAATCCTTCTTCATCGGAGGCAATTTCAAAATGCTGTTTTTCCGGCGCGTAGGATGCAAGTATTTTGTCTATGCGGTGCGGGACGATCACAGGGACAATTGCCGGTTCGGGCGGCGGAACCGACAGAATTGCCATTGTATCATCCGATAGCACTGATGACGGTAAAATCGCAACTTCCGCTGTTTGCGGATTGCGGGAACAGGATTGAATGAGTATTGCGCAGAGAGGTCCAAGTATCATGGAGTAAAAAAATTTGTCCATAATACATTTTGGTTAAAGGTGAATGGAAATATAAACGCCAAAAACCGGAAATTATTATTTTATGTAAGCAGACATTGTTATTCCTGTTATCAGATGCACCGTGTTTTTTCCGCAGGCACTTATGTCTTAATTTTGTATTTTCTATCAGCGTAAAAATTGAGATTGCAAAGCGCAGAAAATATCGGATATTTAGGTGCTGCCTTTTCCTATCATCATATTGCGGCATCGCACTATTTCGGCAACGGGCAAACATTTACCGGTTATGCTACATTTCCGGAATTAATATCTGCATTGCAGCTTAACAGGATCGGGCATGCCGTAATTGCTGTTGAAAATTCTATTGCCGGTGATGTGGCAGGAAATTTTGAAATGGTTGCAAACAGCGGTAAAATCATTTCCGGTGAAATTGCATTATCCCTTTCGTTACAGCTTGCCGGAACAGAAGGAGCTACGCTCAGCTCCCTGCATACAGTTTATTCTCATCCGATGGCGATCAGGGAAACGGCAGCGTTTTTTTCAAAATACCCGCATATCCATCTGGTGGAAACCACCTCTACATCCGGTGCGGTTAAAATGGCTGCAGAACTTGCGCAACCTACTGTTGGAGCCATTGGCAGCGCGGCTGCAATTGAGCATTTCGGATTAAAAGCTATCGTTAAAGGCATTGATGATCATCAGCCGAATGTGACACGGTTTTTAATCCTCTCCCATAAATACATGGCTGTTGATACAACCAATACAAAAATCAAATCATCTTTATTGCTGACACCGGAACACCACACAAGCGTTATTGAAAAGTTAGGGGAAGCAACCTTTTCTGATTTTATTACGTGCGTTCGTTATTTCTCCTCCGGAAATATATATCTGGAAACTAAAGCAGCAGGATCAGATGCGATCGGCGCATGGACAGAAAACGTGCGCAAATATGTTTGTCCCTGCAGCATTTTAGGAAAATATCCTCCGGGTGCAACTTATAACAGCTAATTCTGTTTGATAAAAATAAAGTTACTTTGCGACCCCTGAAAACAATATTAACGATTAAACAAATATGAGTAAGGATCTTAAAATAACCCCGCTCCAATCCTGGGGCTATCATTTTAGCAACCCGCTGGTAATGGCGGGCCCCTGCAGCGTTGAGAGTGAGGAGCAGGTGAAAGAAACTGCACGTGCTTTAAAACAATATCCGTTTGACATTTTACGCGGAGGTATCTGGAAACCGCGTACGCGGCCTAATTCATTTGAAGGGATTGGCAGCAGCGGCCTTAAATGGCTGAAAGAAGCCGGGAACGAGATCGGCAAGCCGGTTGCAACTGAGGTCGCAAATGTGAAGCATGTTTACGAAGCGCTGCGTATGGGCGTCGATATTTTATGGATCGGCGCACGCACTACGGTAAATCCGTTTGCCGTGCAGGAAATTTGTGATGCTTTACAGGGGGTCGATATTCCCGTTCTTGTAAAGAATCCCATTAACCCCGACCTCGAATTATGGATCGGCGCGTTTGAGCGCCTCAACCGTTCGGGAATTACAAAACTGGCTGCTATCCACCGAGGATTTTCCACACACGAAAAATCCAAATACCGTAATATTCCACGATGGAATATTCCTATTGAATTAAAGCGCCGTTATCCCGAATTACCAATCATTTGTGATCCCAGTCATATCTGCGGAACACGTGAATTATTAAAAGATGTTGCGCAAACAGCTCTGGATATCGGATTCGAAGGCATTCACCTGGAATCACATATCCATCCGGATAAGGCATTAAGCGATGCACAACAGCAATTATCGCCCGATGCCTTTGGAGAAATGGTGCAGCAACTGCATACACGTGAATCGCTTGAGCATAATCCGGTCGCTGAAAATCAACTTGAAATATTACGCGGGAAGATCGATCACCTGGATAATTACCTGCTTGAAATGCTGGGTGAACGCATGGAAGTGGTGCGGGAAATCGCAGAATACAAAAGAGAAAACAATTTAGCGATCGTGCAACCGAGCCGCTGGACAGAAATTCTTGAAAGCCGTGTGGAAACAGGTGTGCGCAAACAACTCACCGAAAAATTCATCAAGGAATTATTCCATGCTTTGCATAAAGAATCCATCCATCACCAGACAGATGTGATGCTCAACGGAGAAAATTCGGAGGTGCCGAAATCAAAATAATTATTACCAGTTCAATTTGTGCTCAAAAAAAAATCCGGAAGCGATTCCGGATTTTTTTTGCATATTTTTTCTGCCCAGCATGCATATTATTTCGTTTTGCCAAAGAAAGAATTGAGCATGGCGGTTGATTTTGAATACCATTCGTCATCCACAATAAAATCAAACGTAATGGACGACAAACAGGTGACAGGTGTTGCGCCTTTGTCCACAGCATCGATGGTCACCCGATATTTACCCGGCGCCATATTCATCTGGTAGACATTCAGGATAGGAAGATCAATAATGGATTGCTGATAATTTATTTTTCCATCGGCACTTGTGATCGTAATGATATCGGCTTTTGAGGATTCGTCGAAGATCTTCCTCGTTAGTAAATTACCATTCATGATCCTGATCTCTTTTGCAGGCTGTGTGATCTCAAATTCGATATATTCTTTGTCACCCATACCGGCAACGCCTTCGCACCAGCATGTTTGCTTTGCGAGATTATCTACATGCACATAAGCTGAATCATCGAGTTTATGGTCGGCAATATCAAATGCAAAAATCGGGTTCCCTGATTCTTTCATATTGATCTGCGGCTGGTTGCCTTTACAGTTCATGCTGATATAATCGTTGAGAGATGCATTATTGTATTCTGATGTCGTAAAATTTCGGCTGAGGCAATCAATACCCGTGGGATTTCCCGTCTGATAAACTGTTACCGAATCGGAAAATGCGATCATCTGTGTGGTTGTCATCGCCCGGGAGGGAAGGTCCTGTCCGGATTTCACCCACGAAGAAGCAGTGATATTTTTTACTGCGGAAGGAATGATCAATTGTTCTTCATATAAAAGCCCGTTGTTGCAATCCGATTTTTCTGAAATATGATAAAATCCGATCCTTTCATTCACGGCTGGTGTAACATTATTGAAGATAAGCACCTGGTCGCGCTCACCGGAAATTTTATTTTTGAAATTGCTGTATTGTGTAGGCAGAATGGGTGTGGTGCTGAAAAGATCATGTTCGATATACAAGGCGTTGATGGGACCCGACCAGTTTTTTTCGTACCCCGTCTGGTAGCTGGTGAAAACCTCCTTCTGCCCTACTCCTGCCTGCATGGTAGGCAATGTAAGAAACATAAGAATATTTGTCTGCTCATCGGGAGAGAAATTCATATCCATCATAAATTTGAATTCCATGGAAAGCACTTCCGTATTCTTTGCAAGATATAATGGCGTGGCATCTGCAAACTTTATTTCGCATAATATTTTTTTGATATTGATTTGTGTATTTCCCCTGAAAGCATCTACATAAATACCGAGTTGTTTCAGGTTATCGATGCTGATATATTTTCGCACGAATAAACGCTGCTGAAAATTTTGCCGGATCTGTTCGCGTGTATCCAGGGAACGATCCTGCACCGTAAAAATATCACTGAAAGTGGGAATCGTTGCAAGCTGGTCAAGCATGGGTGAGCGTTTGCCATAACCAAATTCATTAAAATAAATATTCAGGGGTAATACGGCATTCACGGTACAAAATGAGGTGGAGGTATTTTTCAGTTCATACACCACATCGTATTTAACGAGTGTATCAAATTCTCTTACCTGGATCATTTCATTCTGCAATGCAACGCCGAAATTAGAACCGTCGGGATGCAGATTTCCTGTTGACAACGACATACCGTCAAAATAAGCCCGCTGGGCAAAGACGGAAATTGTCGCCACACTCAGCACTAATACTAAGATCTGTTTACGCATATTCATTTTAATTTTTTAGATACGATCATTTATAAAAATCTTCGAGGCGATGGAATAACGGAATAAAGTCGAGTATTTCACCGAGGTCGCTCACTTTTATCTTTCCGAACATCACAGCCATCTGGGGGTTTGTTCTTCCCCATTCTGTATCTTCATAGGTTTCGTCTTTGGTTGTCACAATACACTTTGGTGTGCCATTCAAACCTTCCTCAATATTAATGGACCCGTCGGCGATCCGCACAGTGAATTTTCCACCGTTCGGCCCGCTGATGTCCAGATGAAATACGGTCTCGTATCCTTGTTCTGCCTTTTCGGGCCTGAATCTGTCCTTGAGAGAAAGCACGATCTCCCGCGCTGTAAGCGGTTTTTGCATATAAAATGTAATTGCCGCTAAGATAAAGGAATGTAATTTAATTTTACGGCGGACAATGGCAAGCATCATGCCCGGACAGGTTACAAAATGCAGGATAGATAAATGGTTATGGGCCGTGCGTTTATACAAAACACGGAGCCTGGCAACCGATGCGGTAAAGGCAGGGAAGGTGAAGGTGAACGGAGATGCCGTAAAGCCTTCTTTTGAAGTTTTTGAGGGACTTGAAATTACCATACCGAAAGGAGTAGTGCGTTATCAGTTCAAGGTGCTGGGTATTATCGAAAAACGAGTTGGCGCTGCGGTGGCAAAAAATTATTGCGCTGATATTACGCCGGAAGAAGAGAAAATGAAATTAACCCATCTTGAATTTATGCCTGCAGCATTTCGTGAAAAGGGTACCGGCAGGCC
>CAYTFT010000013.1:9697-16791 GCA_964437155.1 uncultured Chitinophagales bacterium
TAACCCATCTTGAATTTATGCCTGCAGCATTTCGTGAAAAGGGTACCGGCAGGCCAACCAAAAAAGAAAGGCGTGATCTGGATGAATGGATGGAGGATTAATGAGCAGCCGTGGAGGATGCTAATGTGTCCGCCGCGGCGGATGCTGATGTGCTGATGTGCTGATGTGCTAATGTGTCCGCCGCGGTTGAAAATCCGCCGTGGTGGGCGGATGGTGATGGGGTGATTAAACAGCCGGATTTCTCTCGGAGGAGTAATTGATTTTTTGTTGAAAAACAGCAGATTTGATGCGCTTCAATAAGAATGAAGAGCAATAAAATTAAATGTTCTTAACCCGGGAAATATCGTTTGATACAAATTTATTCTGCTATAATAAAGCTTAAGTCCGGATGGTTAATTATGCAATATGCGAATAGAGAAATGAACCCGCACTTTTGCATTTAAGGGGAGAAATGATCTTGACTTTATCTTACCGTTAAATTAACCAGAATAAGAATTTAATCCGCGAATAGCAGATTCTCAGATCATGCTATCAGATACCTGCAAAAAATGCAGCAGGCCGCTCCGAATTACTTGTGCCCGCCCGGCACACCAGATACTTTCGGCCTTTAGCTTTCTGCTTTCGGCCTTTAGCTTTAGGCCTTCAGCTTTCGGCCTTCAGCTTTCCACCCTCCAGCTAACATAATTCTCTATTTAAATTCCGGTTTCACCTGATCCGGAAATAAATGTTCAAATTTTTCGACCTTTTTTCCAACCACATAGATACAATACGGCTGATCCGGGTTTTTTGCAAAATAATCCTGATGATAATCCTCTGCCGGCCAGAATTTCACTAACGGCACAACTTCGGTAACCACGGGGTCACTGTAATATTTCGAGGTATTTAAGTTTGCGATATAATTTTCTGTTGCAGATTTCTGTGCTGTATTCGCATAAAACACGACAGACCTGTATTGAATGCCCACATCATTTCCCTGGCGGTTGGGTGTGGTGGGATCATGCGTTTTCATGTGAATATCGAGCAATGTTTCGAAGGCACATTCCTTCGGATCGAAAACGATCTGCACACATTCAGCATGTCCGGTTGTATCTGTGCAAACCGCCTGATAGGTTGGATTTTCCATGCTGCCTCCGGAATACCCTGAAACAACACTTTTCACACCTTTCACTTCTTCGAAGATCGCTTCTGTGCACCAGAAACAACCGCCGGCAAATGTGGCCTTTTCCCAGCCATTTTCTGTGATCTCGGCATCGGTAAATATTTTTCTCATAGTAACATCATCGGTTTTGGTTTTTACGGAAGTTGCAGTTTCAGTGGTCTCATGTGCAGAGCAGCTCACTGAAAACAGCAGTAAAGCTGCCGCCATCGGAGCCAGAATAAATCGGATATCCATTCGCTTATATTGCATGTTTCTGAATAAATGCGCCAATCGTTGTGAAAGTTTCCTGCTTAACAAATCTTAACCCCGTGTAAATTTATCCAAACAACAGCGTTTTAAATAAGTTTATATTTGTCCGCCTGACCAAAATGAAGAACCCGATCACCATTGCCGTGCACGGCGGAGCCGGAACCATGCCTAAGCAGATGATGACTCCGGAAACGGAGTTTGCATGTAATGCTGCATTGCAAAGGGCTTTACGTGCTGCATACACAATTCTTTCCGGTGAAGGTTCTGCAACAGATGCAGTTGAAGCAGCGGTCCGCGAACTCGAAAATTTTGAGTTATTCAATGCCGGAAAAGGATCCGTTTTCACAAATCAGGGAAAACATGAAATGGATGCAAGCATTATGGATGGTAACACGCTGCAATGTGGAGCAGTTGCCGGAGTGCGCAATATCAAAAATCCGGTCACACTCGCCAAATTAGTAATGCAGCGTTCCGAACATGTATTATTGCTCAATGAAGGCGCCGAAGAATATGCACGAAAACATCATATTGAATTTGCCGATGATGCTTATTTTTTCACGCAACTCAGGTTTGATCAATGGCAAAAAGCAAAACAGAGTGAAATAATAGTCCTCGATCATGTGGATGAAAAAAAATTCGGAACAGTAGGTGCAGTAGCCATGGATGCAAATGGAAATCTTGCTGCTGCAACTTCAACCGGCGGCATGACAAATAAGTTATTCGGACGGGTGGGCGATTCACCGATCATTGGTGCAGGAACCTATGCAAATAATGCATCCTGCGCAGTGAGCTGTACGGGACACGGTGAATTTTTTATTCAGCAGGTAGTTGCCTATGATGTCCATTGTCTTATGGTATATAAAGGACTTTCACTCGCAGAAGCAACAGAATTTATCATTCATGATAAGCTTAAAAAAATACATGCCGAAGGCGGACTGATAGCTGTTGATACAAAGGGCAATATTGCGTTACCGTTTAATACACCGGGCATGTACCGCGGATGGATGCGGTCAGAAAATGATTTTTTTACCGGCGTGTATTAAATTTTCTTCCTTTATTTCTTCATTAATTCTTTCACGGCTGCTTCGATCTGTTCATCTCTGCCGTCCATGGATGCTTTATAAGTATTTTCAAACTTAATATCCGGTTCCAGCTGATTGTTTTCCAGATATTTACCTTCATTGGTTACTACACCCACTTCCGGAATACCAAAAACGAGTGAAGGATCCTGTAACGATTCCCACCATACCGCTGTTCCTGTTCCGGCAACCGGCATACCTACCAGTTTGCCGATGCCTAACGTTTTATATGCAAACGGAAACATGTGTGCGTCGGAATAATTCGCTTCATTCATGATCACAACAGATGGCTTGCACCATTTCTGATAAGGATCCATTCCCACCTGTTGACCGCGCGGAACATAACTTACATATTTAGAACCCGATAAAAATGTTGCAAGGTCGTCATGCAACCAGCCGCCGCCGTTATATCGTGTGTCGACAATTAATGCATCTTTCAGCATATCCTCTCCCAGCACTTTATCGAATACTTCCCGGAAACTTCCGTCATCCATGCCGCGCACGTGCACATATCCGACTCTGCCACCACTTAAACTATCCGTTTCTTTTTCGCGCATTTTTATCCAGCGCTGATAAGCGAGTTCATGTTCTGTTCCGAGATCAATGGGTTTAACGGTTTCTGTCCACACAGCATTTACCGATTCATTCTTTAAACTTAATAGTACCGGCTTGCCGGCTTTCCGGTTGAGCAATGCATAATAATTTGTTTCCGGTGTTATTTCTGTTCCGTCGATGGCAGTGATAATTACGCCCGGTTTTATTTTGGTACCGGCCTTATCCAGCGGACCTTTTTCCAATATGGATCCAACCTTCAGTCCTTTTCCGGAATAGGTATTATCAGGATAAAGTCCAAGGCTCGCCGTATTATCACCATTCGGATCTCCGGACCGATAATAGCAGCCCGTATGCGAACAATTTAATTCTCCGAGCATTTCACTCACCATTTCGGAAAAATCATAATTGTTATTGATGTACGGGAGAAATTTTTCATAGGTTGCTTTATAATAATTCCAGTCAACGCCATGAAGATCGGTCACATAAAATTTCTTCGTCACCTGTCGCCAGATATGTTCAAACATGTAGCTGCGTTCTTCGCTTCTGTTGAGATCCATCTCCGCCGAAAAAGAAACATTTTTTCTTTCAGCGGCATCCACGCTTACTTTAACGATGGCGCCATCCGCCATAAAAAATAAATTCTTTCCGGTAGAATCAATAGTGAGCCCGCCGGCACTTTCCGCACCCAGTTTCAAAAATAATTTTGTCTCCTGATCACGCATTTTATTGGACCAGAGATCCCATCCTTTTTCAAATTTGGCGAGATAAAATAATTGCTCCCCATCCGGTGTCATCACAGCATCCGCCAGGAAAGATGAATTAATCGTAAGTCTTCTGGTGCGGTCCCTGAGATTATTTGTATCCATTTGAATGGGTGTGACAGCGACCGAGTCCTTTTTTTCTTTATCTCCTTTTTTATCCTTTTTATTTTCCTCACCTTTTTTTGCTTCTTCTTCCTTCTTTGCTTTCTCGTCTTTTTCCTTTTGTTCAGCAGTCGTCAGTATATCAAGTTCTTCCTTAGACAATTTCGAACGGTCAAATGCATCCTGCGTAAAAAACATCTGGTATACATCGACCTGTGCCCCGCTGTTTGCATGATTACGCAAACCATATTTTGAAGTGAACCAGATCATGCTTTTTCCATGATCGCTCCACTTCGGAAAGAAATTGTCATATCCGCTGTGAATGAGATTCACAAGCGATCCTTTTCCATCGGCACGTATCACACCGATCTGTCCGATCCAGACAGTAGGATTTAAAAACTGCACCAGCAAATAATTCCCGTCGGGTGACCAGTCATAATACTGATCGCCGTCTGCATAGCTGTAATTTTTATCCGCAGGTAAAACCGTTATCGATTGTTTTGTTTTTACATCATAAACTTTCAGTGTAGTGCGCTCTTCGAGATATGCAATTTTGTCGCCTGTGGGTGCGTACCGCGGCTGAAACGCCTCCTTCTCTCCCACCACAACTGAATCTTCATTCAATAAAGTTGCATTAAAAAAATACGGTTCGTCTGCGTTGATAATATTCGTCTGATATACACCCCAGATATTATTTCTTTCGCTGGCATATAAAATTTTCTTCCCGTCGGGACTGAAACTTACTGAACGCTCCTGTCCGGGTGTTTGTGTAATTCTTTTTGTTGCACCTGATTCCACGGATGCAGCAAACACCTCTCCCCGCACAATAAATGCAACTGTTTTTCCATCGGGTGAAAGGGCGAATTCAGTTGCGCCACCCGTTAAGGTTTCGTTCGTATAATCCGTATAACGATCATCATTCTGCACTGTGATCATCACTTTTGCATAATTCCCCTGTGCATCGGAAGTATAAATCTCTCCATCGTAAGTAAAACACATTTTACCTGTTTGCGCTACGGTAAGAAAGCGGACAGGATTTTTCTGAAATCGTGTGATCTGCTTTTTTGATGCCGGATTATTTAAATCCAGCGACCAGATATTCGCCGTGCCGTCTTCTTCCGATACATATAATACAGAACGCTCATCCGGGCTCCAGTTCGGGAAAAGATCCTCACCGCTGTAGGTTGTCAGTTGTGTGAAAGTATTTGCTGATTTATTCCAGAGCCAGAGATCACGTGTTACGGAAGAAGTATGATGTTTCCGCCAGTAAAATTCATACCCTTTTCTATCCTCATAAATAATTTTATCACCGGCTTTATTGGAACGCGCATTTATTACCGGCATGGTCAGTTCCTGCACTTCTCTTCCACCGGCTGCCGGAACGGAATAAAATTCCGCGAATACAGGAAAGTTGGAACTCTGATAATCATCAAGCCGTGTCGATTGAAAATAAACACGGGAATTATCCGGTGAAAACGATGTCGGTTTATCGCCTGTTGAGTACCAGGTGAGGCGCGTTGCAGAACCTCCCTGTGCCGACATGATAAAAACATCCATATTCCCGTAGCGGTCAGATGCAAATGCGATCTTCGAACCATCATTACTCCAAACCGGTGCGTAATCATATGCCGATGATGTAGTCAGTATTTTCGCAGCCCCGCCGGAGGAAGGCACTGTATAAATATCCCCTTTAAATTCAAATGCAATGGTGCTGCCATCGGGTGAAATCGCGGGATACCGCAGCCAGAGGGGATTCTGGGCGTTCATTGATACAGCGTAAAAAATAAAGAGAAGAATCGGCATTATTGTTTTCATATCTATATGATTAGAATGTAATATTAAGGAATAAGCCGATATGCAGGCAATGCAGGGAGTAGAAATGAAATGAAGGTCCGATTACCGGGCGCCGGCAGCGTTACGGAAGGGATCAATGTTCTGCAATACGCGAAAAATCTCCCCATTCATTGCAGCCGGTATATTCCACTTCAGCATCGTTGTTTTCATTCATCTTACAAAAATCAATATGCAGTTTACCATTTCGCAATTGCATAAGTGTGATTATAGTCGGAGATTCTGTATCGGTAACATATACATTTATGGATGTATCGTTGGGTGCAATGATCTTTTCAAAATAATACCGTTCAATAATATTCTGCACACCATTCATACCTTCCACTTTTTGCGTAAAAACGATCGTGTCCTGGATAATCCGCACCTGCACCTGCATATCCTGCTGTTCATTTAATTCTGCTGTAGGAATACGTCGCCAGATGCCGGTGTAGGCAGGCGGTAATTCGGCAAGATCAGCTTTCCTGCACCCGGTTAAATACAGAAATAGCATTATAACAAGGAAAATACCTGCGTATACATTTATGAGGAACCGGTTATTTAAAAAATGTTGCATGTAATCACAAATGATCCTGCTTAATTTAACTTGTTGCGCCTTCTCTTTTCATTGTCATCCTTCTGGTGAGCATATCATAATGCATCCCATTTGAAAGCAGATGAAAAATCATATGCTCAATATTGAGAGAATCAAAATGTTTTTCTTCAAGTGAATTATATCTGAGCTCGTGCCCGTCGATGATCACTACTTCGCCGGATCCGAATATTTCAAGATCGCGTTCATTTCTGATGATGACGCCCGTGTCTTCACTGATACCGATACCGGTAATTTTAGGATGTTCGGCAACTGCTACCATTAGTCTTCCGAATCTGCCCCTGTTTACAAAGTGAGAATCTATTATGGCATTGGAAATAAATCCAAGTCCGTCCATCATCATCGCCTTTCCTCTCTTCACAGCTTCAGCGGGCGTGCCGCCATTTATCATCCGTGCACTTTGTGCCATTGCACCTGCACTTGTACCTGCTATGACAAATCCCTCTTCCTGCCTGTATCGGTGATGTAAAATTTCGAGGAATTCCGTATCGAGAAATACGTCACTCAGTTTGGTCTGATCACCGCCGCTGAACATAATTCCATCGGCATTTTTAATCCGACTGAGAAATTCTTTTTTTTCCGCTTCCTTTTTTGTCCTGACGTGTATGATGCCAAGTTCCTTTACTCCGAGGTGACTGAATGCGCCGCTGTATTCTTTGGCAATCTGTCGCGGAATTCCGGATGCAGTGGTGATGAGTTCCAGATGAGTACGTTTACCACGCATCTCTTTAATGATACGTTTTAGTACG
>CAYTFT010000014.1:0-16790 GCA_964437155.1 uncultured Chitinophagales bacterium
GAAGATTGTTTTATGGAACTGGGAAAAGCAGGAATTCAACCGGATGTAATTAAATAAATATATGGAACCCGTTATCGTCACGCGCAATCTCACAAAAAAATTCGGCACATTCACCGCGGTCGATAATATTTCTTTTGCCGTAGAAAAGGGAGAGGTATTCGGATTTCTGGGCGCCAACGGAGCCGGTAAAACCACTGCAATGAAAATGCTGATCGGGATATGGAAACCCAGTTCCGGCGCAGCCTCTGTTGCAGGATATGATATCTACAAAGAAACGGAGCAGATAAAACGGAATATCGGATATATGAGTCAGCGGTTCTCTTTATATGAAGACATACCGGTAATTGAAAACATTCGATTCTTTGGTGGTATTTACGGGCTAACCAAACAACAGATTCGCGATAAATCAAAACAATTACTGGAAAAACTGGATATGCAGGAGGAAGCGGATACCCTCGTAAAGGAACTGCCGCTTGGATGGAAACAAAAACTTGCGTTTTCACTTGCCATTATCCATGAACCTAAAATTGTTTTTCTGGATGAACCAACCGGCGGAGTAGATCCTGTTACAAGAAGAAAATTCTGGGAGCTGATTTATGAAGCCGCGCATAGTGGTGTAACTGTATTTGTTACAACACATTATATGGATGAAGCTGAATATTGCAATCGTGTATCCATAATGGTGGATGGAAGAATTGATGCGCTGGATAATCCGGCTGCCTTGAAAAAACAATTCAACGCCGGTTCGGTGGATGAAATATTTACGCAACTGGCACGGGGTGCCAAAAGATCGGCAGACTGACATGAAACAATTCCGTATATTTATAAAGAAGGAATTTCTGCATATTTTCCGTGATCCGAAATCGCTGCTGATCATTTTTGCCTTGCCGATAGCACAGATCCTGATTTTCGGGTTTGCACTGACAAACGAATTAAAAAATTCTGATATTGCCGTTTATGATCAGGCACAGGATGCTGCTTCGCAACAGCTGATCGAACGACTCGCTGCCAGCCGCTATTTTGAAATAAAAGTCAACGCCCATGCACCGGAAGAAATAGAAGCAGCCTTTGCGGCAGATAAAGCTAAACTTGCAGTAATAATTCCAGCACGTTTCAGAGAGGACCTTCTGCATACAAATTCGGCGCAAATACAATTGCTTGCCGATGCTACCGATCCCAATACAGCCACAACGATGGTGTTTTATGCAAATGCGATCATTCATGATTATCAGAATGAACTTAATGCAGAATTTGAATTGCCGTATACCATCACACCGCAGCTCAGAATGTTGTATAATCCTAAATTAAAAGGCGCCTACATTTTTGTTCCCGGTGTTATGGGAATGATACTGTTGCTGATCTCCGCCATGATGACCTCCATCGCAATCGTAAGGGAAAAAGAACTCAACACTATGGAAGTAATTCTTGCCTCTCCCCTGCGCCCGTTTCTGCTTATTATCAGTAAAGCGATCCCTTATATTTTTATTTCGCTGATCAATGTTTCCACCATATTAATCATCAGCGTAACGATACTCGGACTGCCCATTAACGGCAGCCTGTTGCTCGTGCTGGCTGTCTGTTTTTTATTCATTACAGCCGCAATTTCACTCGGGCTCATGATCTCGAATATCACTAATTCGATGCAGACAGCCATGTTCATTTCGATGGTGGGACTCATGCTGCCTACACTTATTCTCAGCGGCTTCATGTTTCCTATCGAAAACATGCCGAAAGCGATGCAATGGCTTTCGAATATTGTTCCGACAAAATGGTTTTTTATCATAATCAAAGATGTGATGATAAAAGGGCTCGGCGTTACGAGCATCTGGAAAGAAATATGTATTCTGGCAGGCATGACAACTTTCTTCTTATTCATCAGCTGGAAAAATTTTAAATCAAGACTGGAATGAGGATGTTGCTGATCATATTACGAAAAGAGTTCCAGCAGATACGCCGCAATCCGGCTATTCTCCGGATCATTTTTATTATGCCGGCTATCCAGTTACTTATTTTACCGCTGGCGGCAGATTTCGAAGTTAAGAATGTAAATCTAGCTATCATCGACCATGATCATTCCTCCTATTCACGACAGTTCATCAATAAAATTTCCGCATCGGATTATTTTGTCGTCACTACGTATACCGATGACCGTGCCGAAGCATTTCATACCATTGAAAATGATGCATCGGATATCATTATAGAAATACCCCGGCATTTTGAAAGCGACCTCATCCGGGAAAGCAAAGCCAATATTTCCATGTCGGTTAATGCTGTGAACGGAGCCAAGGGAAATATCGGTGCCGCCTATGCCGGTTCACTCATTGCAGAATATAATAATGAAATAAGAAATGAACTCGTTGTCTTCCCGCGAATGAATCCTGTCCCCGTCATTGATGTAGAATATATCAACCGATATAATCCGCATATGAGTTACCGTCTCTTCATGGTGCCCGGGATCCTGGTAATATTGCTGACGATGGTGGGCAGTTTTCTTACCGCAATAAATATCGTCCATGAAAAAGAAGTAGGTACCATTGAACAGTTAAATGTTTCTCCGATAAAAAAATACCAGTTTATTCTGGGCAAACTCATACCCTTCTGGGTGATCGGTTTGGTGGTTCTCACCATCGGACTGGGTATTTCGCGGCTGGTTTACGGAATTGTTCCTGCCGGTAGTTTATGGTTGATTTATGGCTTCGCGGCTGTTTATTTATTTGCTTTGCTCGGCATCGGATTATTGATCTCCACATATTCCGACACACAGCAACAGGCCCTTTTTGTTTCCTTTTTCTTTATGATGATTTTTATTCTGATGGGCGGGCTCTACACCAATATCGACAGCATGCCGCATTGGGCGCAGGTGATCACACAATTTAATCCGGTCACCTATTTTATTGAAGTGATGCGTATGATCGTTATCAAGGACAGCAGCTTTTCGGATATTTCCCATAATTTCGTAATCATCGGCATCATGGCAGTTGTTTTTAATACCTGGGCCATTTTGAATTACAGAAAACGGAATTAATTCAACAGCCTTGCATACATAAAGAACACCTCGGTTCAAAAAGACCGTTGCGGATGCATCTATCTATTTTAATGAGCGTTAATAATCGATCATTTTTTTTCGTTCCAATTGTATGCATAAAAATGCAACCAACCTTCTGCCTGATGGCTGTAATAAACATTATTTTAACACCAGGTAATTATGTTGTATTTATATGTTACCCTTTTCAGATTCAAAGTAAGTCCTGTTTTTTGATTCAAAATTTAATTTACAACCTCGCAGCAACTTTTGCTGCAAAGGATTCGGCAATGTCAGTTTTTGCCAAAACCGGAATAATATATAAGGAAAAGGCAGATTGCAGAAAATTTTCCTTTCATTAAGGATGTTAAACAGTTTATTAATCAGGAGTAGTAATTATCAAGTATTTTACGGATGATCCAAATCCAAACGAACATTCACTGAAAAGCTCCGATAAAGCTGCACCAATTAATCACATCGGAATCACCTGCTTTCGGGAAAATCGCTGTCTGCACTTTGCAATTAAAATAAACAGGTCTGCCGGATTAACAGCCTGAAAAGTTACCCCAAATAAAAAACCCCGCCGGGAGGCAGGGTTTCAATGCGTTTGGAAATGATTATGCGGTGGCTTCGCCCGGTAACACGTTCACGTAGGAACGGTCTTTACGGCCCTTGGTGAAGGTTACCACTCCGTCAACCATTGCAAAAATGGTATGGTCCTTACCCATTCCGACATTTTTGCCGGGATGGAATTCTGTTCCTCTCTGGCGGATGATGATGTTCCCTGCTATTACAGGCTGGCCTCCCCAGATCTTTACGCCGAGGCGCTTGCTGTGGCTTTCACGACCGTTTTTGGAACTACCGACTCCTTTCTTATGTGCCATTTTGTTATGTTTTAGCTGATTTTATCAATTTTGATCTTGGTCAAATACTGGCGGTGGCCATTTTTAACCCTGTAATTTTTACGACGCTTTTTCTTGAAGATGATCACCTTGTCGCCTTTGAGGTGTGAAAGGATCGTGGCCGAAACGCTGGATTTCGCTACCGTAGGGGCTCCTACCTGTACCTTTCCGTCGTTTGCTTTGAGCAGGACTTCCTTGAATTCGAGTTTATCTCCTTCACTTCCCTCCTGGCGGTGCACAAATATTTCCTGGTTTTCCTCAACCTTGAATTGCTGACCGGCGATGTTAACTATTGCGTACATGATTTTAAAATGAAGTTGCAAAGGTAGACAAACCCCTGCAAAAAAGCAATGCCCCCGGAAATATTTTTAAGAGGAATAAAAACAGGGTAATAAAGGGTTTGGAGCTGCTAACGTTTGGTGAAATGCTGCCCACGAAATATTTTTGCGCTTCGTTTCATTTCTCCGTTATTGCCGAAGTGGTGGAATTGGTAGACACGCTGGACTCAAAATCCAGTGCCCTCAAAAAGCGTGTGGGTTCGATTCCCACCTTCGGTACTCACCTTCTGCATGCAGGTCTTTAAGCTTACTCATTCAGTTTGCTTACCCCGTCCGATACGGGTTTCATTGTCGCCTGGAATTAATCTACCTTTATACTTTCAGCATTTCAAACTTTCAAAATAACCGTTTTATGAAGCAAAATCTTACACTGTTCTTGTTCTTCCTGCAGTCATCTATTATCGCTTTTGCCCAGATACCCAATGCAGGGTTTGAGGACTGGACCGACATGGGATCCTATAACAATCCCGATAACTGGTCAAACCTCAATAATTTAACTGCCATCAGCGGAACCTACACTTGCGCAAAAGGCGCTCCCGGCGACCCGGGATCTTCTTACCTTAAACTAACCTCAAGAGATATTGCCGGAATGGGTGTTGTGCCGGGTATTGCCGTTTGTGGCACACTGGATTCAATTACACTTGAAGCTACCGGCGGATTTCCGTTCACCCTCAGACCGTCGGACCTTTCAGGAAACTGGCAACATATGATCTACGGTTCAAGTCAGGGATACATAGATGTGCAACTCACCCGCTGGGATGCCACCGCCGGTAACCGCGTTACTGTCGCTACCGGCCACAAAGGCCTCACAGGCATGGCCATGAGCTGGGCTTCATTTAATATTAATATCAATTATGAAGACGACCTTGCTCCTGATACTTGTATTATAACACTTGCCTCAAGCGGTGACAGCCCGGCAAATAATGATTTCCTATATATAGATGACCTGAGTTTCAGCGGAGAGGTTACCGGTATTGATAATCAGGACATGCGTAACGACCTCACTGTATTCCCGAATCCCGCAAATAACTTGCTGCAGGTTGCCGGACAAAACACTTCTTATGGGGTTGGCATTCTGAAAATCTATACTATAGCTGGAAATGAAGTGTATACAGATCCGCAATTTGATGCCACCAATAATAATAGCATTGATATTCAAATGCTGCTCCCCGGAATTTACCTGATAGTTTATAATACGGAAACTGATACGACAAGCACTTCCTTTATTAAACAATAAACAAATTTCAATTTATAATTCATTCAGATACCAGTACCTTTACCAGCAAATGGAAAAAATGAAGATCGCTTTTCTTGTATTAACAATGATGATTGCAGCAGGTACCAAAGCGCAGACCGCTATGCAATTTACCGGTGACGATTGTAACGGAAACCCCGTAGACCTGTTTGCAGACCTTGATGCAGGAAAAGCGGTCTTCCTGCATTTTTATATGCCCGACTGCGGTGCATGTCCTCCTGTTGCCGCTGATATTATGGAAATGTCCTACAATATCATGGCTGATTTTCCCGATATGATCAAAGGATATGCTTTCCCTTTTCAGAATTCAACAACGTGCGCCTACTCTGCTTCCTGGGTAACCGATAATCACGTTGAAATGTATGTCCCGATGGATAGCGGTGCCTTGCAGGTTGCATATTACGGTGGATTCGGAATGCCTACTGTTGTTTTATTGGGAGGAGCCGATCACAGAGTGATGTTTTCTACGCTGAGTTATATTACATCCGATACAACCATTATGCGTGATTCAATCCTGAATCTCTTCGGCGCACCATTAGATATTGCATCGGAAATTAATGGTGAAAAAATAAAATTATTCCCAAACCCCGCAGACGCTTCCGTACAAATTGAAAGCACTTTTTCCGGTGAAGATGTACAGTACATGATTACAGATGTTGCCGGAAATATTAAATATACTTCCCATGCGGATCATGTGGGATTTTCTGAAAATAATAAAATATCAACTGCCGGCTGGCCGCCCGGCATCTACTTTTTAAAAATGTATTCTGCCTCCGGCGTAAACACGCAGAAATTTATTGTGCAGCATTAATGAATATTGTAAAGAAATTAATTCTATATACAGGAATCGGAATTTTCGGTTTGCCGGAATATGGAGATGCTCAAAACTATCAGATATTTCCGGATGACACACTCAACTGTGCAGCGCCTTACAACGACCTGTTGCATTTCAATATTCAGCAAAATAATCTTACCGACAGTTTCCTGATTTTTTCATGGGAAAAAGTGCATGCCGACCTGCCCGCAGGCTGGATGGCATTTTTATGCGATAATGGATTTTGCTACGATTATTTTCCTGAAGAAGGCATTATGGATACGGTTTATCCGGGTGATTACGGCCTGATGTCGGTTGGCGTCAACCCCTACGATATTCCGGGATCCGGGCAGGTTCAGTACATAGTCAGGGAGTCATCCACACCTGAACAAACCGATACGCTTACGTGGATCGTTTCCTCTTTTGCACCATCAGGAATATCCGGTACCGGAGAAAATAACTTCTCCATTTTTCCAAACCCTGCATCCGAAAATATTTATTTTACCTGTAGCAGGAATGAACCTGTCATTGCTGAATTAATTACTCTGAACGGAAAAATTATTTATTCCGCATCGGGTAATTCGGATACATTAATCATCCCGGTAAATGATTTTACTGCAGGCATGTATATTATACGCATACATTTTGGTGCGCATATACTGAATCGTTCCATATTCATTCAACATTGAATTTATGTATAAATTATTGTTTGCTATCCCCTTTTCCTGTCTTTTAATCAATCTGAAGGCACAGAACCCTGTTGCAATTCCACCTACCCTTTCCGGAACTGAATTTGACCTGCACGTGCAAAACGGCAGTGTCGAATTTTTCCCGGGAATTGTTACGCCAACGTACGGTGTGAACGGAAATATTCTCGGCCCGACATTAATTGTAAATAAATGGGATACTGTTACCATACATGTTACTAATGACCTGACCGGAACGGGAAATTCAACCACCATGCACTGGCATGGAATGCATGTGCCGGCTATGGACGACGGTGGACCGCACCAGATAATTGAACAGGGTGCGACATGGAGCCCGAATTTCAGAATATTAAATAATGCGGGAACATTCTGGTATCATCCACATGGACAAGGGAAAACCGATCTGCAGGTTGCAAGAGGTATTGCCGGATTTATTCTGGTGAAAGACAGTGCCGAAGCAGAACTGGATCTTCCGCGTAATTATGGTGTCGATGATTTTCCGCTCGCAATACAAACCAAGGCATTCGACCTTTTATACCAGGTAGCCATCGCCACACAGGACGATACACTTGTTTGCGTAAATGCAACACCCGATGCTTACCTTGATGCACCTGCACAGGTTGTCAGATTGCGATTGCTCAATGGCGCATCCATGCGGACATTTAATATCGGATTTACCGGAGATAAAGAATTTTATATGATCGGCGGTGATGGTGGTCTCCTCGATGCACCGGTTGCCCTTACACGATTAAGACTTGCACCGGGAGAACGTGCAGAAATATTACTGGACCTTCAGGGTCTTGAAGGAACCAGCTTCCACATGTTGAGTTACAGTAATGAATTGCCGAATGGTATTTATGGAGCTGCCACTGTAATCGGTATGATGGGTGGAACAATTACCGACTATGCGCTCAATCCGCTGAACGGTGATGATTTTAATATTTTGCAGATCAATGTTGTATCACCTACAGCCGACCCGGTTTTAAGTATCCCCGCGTCACTCATTCCACAAACACCCTATACTGAATTTGATTATTCCCGAACCTTTACACTGGCACCCGAAAACATGATGGATGCTACGCAGCAGGTTATGGGACCATTTTTGATCAACGGCAATGCATTTAATATTAATGAAATTAATGAAACTGTTTTTCTTAATGCAAAGGAAAAATGGAGAATTACAAATAATACCGGCATTGCACATCCCTTTCATATCCATGATATTGAATTTAATATTTCCAGTATCAATGGTGCGGCGCCGCCTGACTGGCAAGCAGGAAAAAAAGATGTGGTGCTTGTAATGCCGATGGAATTCGTTGAAATAATAACGGAATTCAATGACTTTGCTAACGACAGTGTTCCTTATATGTACCATTGTCATATGTTACATCATGAAGATGATGGCATGATGGGATCATTTACCGTGATCGACACTTCAAAAAACAGTATCGGCAATCAGGAAATGAAAAGTCTGTCGATCTACCCTAATCCTGCGCATACACTTTTGCAGATGGAAAATCCTTTTCAGGAGGTTAGCTTTATAGAAATTCAAGATCTTACCGGGAAGAAACTATACGTCGGGGATGTTATAAACGATACAATGCTGTCGATCGATATTGCTGCATTTCCATCCGGGATGTATACCGTTATTATGCATGGTGATCAACAAATGGCCGGCGGATTATTTGTGAAATATTAAATCACGATAATTTATCCATCTGCCCCCTTATCCGCAACAAATATTTTCGTTTGTAATAAAAATCCTTAACTGCCTGAAAAGTTTCGGCATTTGCAGTTTCCGGGTTATAACCGGCAATGACGGGTAAAACCGTTTCCATGAGTTTACCTTCTGCAGATTCGAGGTGGTCGAATAATTCCTGTTTTTTCTCCGGATCGGGATCGAACTGCACTTCCGATGCCAGTTCATGCAGGTCCATCATTTCCATTAAAAACATTTGCGGCAGCGTATATTTTTCCTCTTCTTCCAGAAATCCGTGTTCCTGGAGAATGTATTTCATCCGGTTGTCAAAATTCGACAAAACCCGGTATGCATTATTATTCAAAGTAGAGAGATGTAATATTTCCGCCTGCTTTTCCGCTGATGCCGATGTATAAAAATCGGGATGATATTTTTTACTGAGTGCGAGATATATTTTCTTCACCTCCTTATCCTCCAGCAGGAAACTTTCCTTCAATCCGTATAATGCAAAATAATTCATGCGCGAGAAGAAACGGACCTCCGTTTATGGAAATTGAAAAAATAGAAGTGTAATAATGCTCCTGTTTGGGGATAAAAGCGGTGCAGTATTTTCTGCGGAAATCATTTTCCGAACATTTTGAAAATATCGTTGCCCACTGCAAATACCATCAGCGAAAGCAATAATACCATTCCCACCACCTGGGCGCGTTCCATAAATTTATCGGATAATTTTCGCCGCGTAATACTTTCAATGGTGATAAACATCATGTGTCCGCCGTCAAGCGCAGGTATCGGCAGCAAATTCATAAATGCAAGCACCATACTTAATAATGCGGTGAGCATCCAGAAGGAACCCCAGTCCCATGTTTTATTGAATAATTGCGTTATTCCAATCGGACTTGATATAGAATCTTTTGCCGGAATATCGCCCTTGAATATCCGCCATAAACTGATAGCCTGAAAATAAAATACTTCAAATGCATCGCGCGTGCCGAAAGCGACAGATTTTCCCAGCGTATATTTTACTGAATCATACGGGAAAAACTGCACATGCGGCATAAATCCGATCTTGCCGTTGGAGTCGACATTTACGGTCAGGGATTTTAATTCATCGTCACCCCTGAATACCATTACCTCTGCCGTACTACCTTTTTTCAATGCGAGTAATTCTGATAATTGCGAATAGCAGGATACGGGCGTGCTGTCCACTTCCATAATCTGGTCGCCTTTCAATATCCCTGCATTTTTCGCATTCGGCAAAGAATCATTTAACTGGTCGACAAATATTTTTGCATGCAGGTCGAATAAAACATCGCCCCGCATTTTATCTCTGAAGGCACTGTCGGGAACCGTCACCGCAACTTCTTTTCCCATGCGGTTGACAATTACTTCTGAACCGAAATATAAACGCGCTGAAGAATAATCAGATAAACGTTCATACGAATGTCCGTTTATAGATACGAGCAAATCGCCGGTTTCAAATCCATATTTTTTCCCAACCTCAGTGGCGTAAATACCGCCCTTGCTGTTGATCGATTCAACAGGAGTATAATATCCGGAATAATGATTATGAATAAAAATATACAGGATAATCCCGAGGATCACATTCATGACAATACCTGCTATCATGACGATAAATTTCTGCCAGTTCGGTTTCGAGCGTAATTCCCATGCTTGCGGTTCAGATTTCATCTGTTCCTTATCCATGCTTTCGTCGATCATACCGGCAATTTTTACATAGCCGCCAAGCGGTAACCAGCCGATGCCGTATTCTGTATCTCCGCGTTTAAATGACCATATCTTCTTCCCCCACGCATCGAAGAAAATATAAAATTTCTCCACGCGCACACCAAACATTCTGGCAGCGAGAAAATGTCCCAGTTCATGAATAAAAACAAGGATCGTAAGAGCCAGAATCAATTGTGCTACCTGTATAATTACCATAATTGCTGCGAAATTCGTGAAATAAACTGTGATTTACCGGGTGGTGAAATTAAACTTTGTTAACAGAGGGTCCATTGTTTTAGTTCATCGGCAATTGCCCTGTCATTACTTAGCCGGGCAACTTTATACTGTCCTCCGAGTTTACCTTTCGAACGCATATAATTTCTGAATCCGTTTTGTTCCACCGGTGTGATCACAAGCGGCTGCAGAATTTTTCCGTCGATGAGGTCCTTGTAATAGATATTTTTCAATTGCAGATATTGATCCACCTTCTGCGCAAATGTCAAAATGTCGGCGGGCATTTTCCCGAATTCGATGAACCATTCATGAAAAGGCAAACCTTTTTCCGGAGAAACCTGCGGCGCTACCGTAAATTCGGTGATCTCCAGTCCTTCGTCCGCTGCTGCTTTTAATAATGCAAATTCTACTTCCTCCCCGATCACATGTTCGCCGAAGGCAGATATAAAATGTTTGATCCTGCCGGTTACAACAATTCGGTACGGATCAAGAGAAACGAACCGCACCGTATCGCCAATATTATATCCCCATAAACCGGCATTGCTGTTAATGATGAGCGCATAATTGATCCCTGTCTGCACATCGCGCAGCGAAATGCGAGTGGGACTTTCATTGAATATTTCATCGGCAGGAATAAATTCAAAGAAAATTCCGGAATCCGTATTGAGTAAAAGACCTTCAGCATGCTGCGAATCCTGAAACGCAATAAAGCCTTCACTCGCCGGATATGTTTCAATCGAATCGATCTTTTTCCCGACAATCGCTTCAATCTTCGCGCGATAGGGTTCGTAGTTTACGCCACCATATACAAAAAGGGAAAAATCCGGAAAAATTTCGCTCACGGTTTTTTTGCCGGTGATATCTGTAAGTTGCTCAAAATACATGAGTACCCACGGCGGGATCCCGCTGATGAGCGACATTTTTTCATGCACGGTTTCTTTACAGATCGCCTTCACCTTTGTCTCCCAGTCCTCAATGCAGTTGGTGGTATATCCGGGCATTCTGTTTTTCAGTAAATATCCCGGAACAAAATGATAGACGATACCCGACAATCGTCCTGTTTTAATCCCTGCCTTTTCTGTCAGTTCGGGCGAGCCCTGCAGAAATATCATTTTGCCATTGACAAAATCTGTCCTGCCGGTTTCATGAATATAGAAAAGCAACGCATTTCGCGCAGAATTAATATGATTGGGAACTGACTCTCTTGTAAGTGGAATATATTTTACTCCGGAGGTTGTACCGGAGGTTTTTGCAAAATACAGCGGTTTACCTTTCCATAAAACATCGGATTCTCCCTGCAGGATCAATTCAATATAATTTTTCAGTCCCTCGTAATCCCGGACAGGAATATGCTTTTTGAAATCGGAATAACCGGAAACGGAGCTGAAATTATGGTCCTTGCCAAACCGAGTATGGGCAGCTTCACGGATGAGGCTTTCTCTGATTTTGTCCTGTGTATCTGCGGCATGCCGAGCGGCGCTCTTTACCCGCTTCACAATCAGGGCCGCAAAGGGCCGGGCAAGCAACGATTTTAACCCCATGGCGCAAAGATAGGACGCAAATGCCTATCGGCATGACCGTTGATTGCACACTCAGATACCGATTCCCTGACCGGTTTATAATTCAGGGCCCTTCGTATCCCATTCATCCCGGTGCCTTTCCAAATATGCATCCATGGACCACGGACCCGAGCCGTAAATAAAGAAGAAGACCAGAAGGCATAATAAAAGGAGCGGAAGCATAATACCTGAATCGGCAGCGAGCAATCCGTCCTTCGCGTGCACAAAAATGATGGCTCCCAGCATTACCGGTATCTGGACCAGCACTGCTATGCGTGTTACGAGTCCCAGAATAATGAGAATGCCGCCGATAAGATGTGCAAAGGCAACATAATGGATAACGAC
This sequence comes from uncultured Chitinophagales bacterium, assembly GCA_964437155.1. Classification (GTDB taxonomy): domain Bacteria; phylum Bacteroidota; class Bacteroidia; order Chitinophagales; family BACL12; genus UBA7236. The sequence continues at coordinate 12,604 of CAYTFT010000014.1, forward strand.
ATAATTGTAGAGATGAAAATCATTATCCAGCAATAACTGGTTGAGTGCACCGATATTGCCGATATAATAATATCCCTTGAGCAGAAGAATCGCGCCCATCAGAATACGAATTACATCCAGCCATTTCGGATGATGTGCATCCCCGTAGGTTTGCAGTTTTTCAATGACATTCATAGTATCGCATATTTAGACAGATAAGTTAACGCGATTTTATGAATAAACCTGAGCACACACTGTTAATATCTGCAAGGGCGATTTTCACCGCAAAACCGGTGTTCACATTTCTGATAAGCCGGCTAACTTTATATTTGCTGATTACAGGTATTCAATACTGGTAGAATTGTATGTATTATTAAATTATCAGATTATCATAAGTACCTGATAATCAAAAATTTAAAAAAATATTATATTTCGAATAATTTCCTGAAATTGTATAGCATTGACTGAACTGATCACATTTATAATCGAATCTCCACTGGGAAAGATCGGGATAAGGGGGGATGAAAACGCTATTCATTCGGTAACCTTTGATCCGGAGGAGGCGATGGTTTCAAAGCATATACCGGAACTGATGATGCGCTGTGCGAAACAATTAAATGAATATTTTGCCGGAACCAGAACCGTATTTGATCTTCCACTTTCCCTGAAGGGAACCCCGTTTCAGATTGGTGTCTGGAAAACCCTGCAAACTTTGAGCTATGGAACAACCGCAACCTATAGTGCGCTCGCCATCCGGTTGGGCGATGAAAAAAAAGTGCGTGCAGTGGGTGCTGCGAATGGAAAAAATCCGATTGGGATCATTATTCCCTGTCATCGGATAATTGGTGCAGATGGCAATCTGATTGGATACGCCGGTGGACTTTGGAGAAAACAATGGTTGCTGGAACATGAAAACCGGTTTGCGCATGGTGTAAGGAAATTGTTCGATTGAGGCATCCATTTTTTTATCCTGCATTTGAATTATTGAAAATTATATTACTTTTGTTAGACAGCCTTTTTTAATCAGCATAAACCCATCCATTATGAAGATTTGCACAGCCACACTACTGCTCCTTCTTGTATTTACTTTTTCTGCAAATGCACAAAGCGCCCGTGCCGGTAAGGAAGCTAAACATGGCCATGCAGTTGGTCACCCTGAAGACCTCCAGAAAATTATGATCGGACCCAATCCGGTTCATCTCAATAATGCACATCTCAATATTGTTCCAATCAACGTTACCATATACGGATATCAGGTTTATACAAATCTCGGCGAGATCGTTGAACTCGAAAATTTAAGCGGCCGTCCCGATGCCATGTTTATCGACCTGGGTGGTGCCGTAGGCGTAGGTACCTATTTTATCGTTTTCGATACCGATGCCGGTACGATCACGAAAAAATTTATGGTGATCTGACCCCCATTTCTTTCCTTTTTAATTAGTTCTGTTGATAACAATGCGGCCTGAAGTTTGCCCGTAACAGGCGCTTTTGGTAAATTGCACTTGCTATGTACCTGTTTAAGCAGAAACATTTCTATCTGGCATTTCTGCTGATCTTGCTTTTTCAGGCAACATCAGCACAGGTGGGTAAAATTGAAACCGGTGTTGCGAGTTTCTATCACGATAAATTCATAGGAAGGCGGACAGCCAACGGCGAAATATTTACCCAGGAAAAATTTACTGCAGCACATAAAACCCTTCCTCTCGGCACATGGGTGCGCGTAACCAACCTCTCCAACGATTCTGTAGTTATTGTCCGCATCAACGACCGCATGCCTCAATGGAACAAACGATCCATCGATCTTACCGAAGCTGCGGCAGGGAAACTGAATTACCTCAACAGCGGGGTTACAAAAGTGAAGATTGAAGTGATCCCCGATCCGAAATACAAGAATACCCGGCCGGCAGATCTTGCAACTGAACCCATTCAGCCCATTAAACCAACTCTCCTTCCATTTACGGGAAGGGCATCCATCTCTCCCATTTATGACCTGATCGATTATGAAGTCTATACGCAGAATCTGACCTCCAGAAAAAAGCGGAAAGGATCCTAAAGATTTTTCTCCATTTGAAAATGCGGGATCGTCACTTCCTCAAACATATCTCCCACTTTTTGATACTGTAATTTTTGATAGAACGGGACCGCGGTATCCCTTGCATGGCAATACATAAGTGAACAGTTCATGTCTTTTGCAAATGCTTCTGCAGCCAGCACGAGTTTAGCGCCGTATCCTTTTCCCTGTTCGGATGGTAAAACCGCCACCTGTTTCATTTTCATTTTCCTTCCTTCGAAAACCAGCATGAGGCAGGCTACCAGCATATTATTTTTATATAAACCCAGATGAAAATAATCCTTTTCGAGGGCAAGTTGTTCTGCTGTGAACTGAAGATTCAATGGCTTTCGCAGCACCTCGAACCGAAGGGAAACAATGTCTGCATATGCCGGAGAACCATAGTCAACAACACGAATCTGTTCATCATGTAATGTATTTAATATCTTCATTGTCAGCTATTTATGTATTAAAACAAAGCCCGCTTCGGAAAGCGGGCCTTGTATCTGGTATTATTATCTGATCAGATTTACGCTCCTGTTATCAGGATCATTTCACTTCTTCAAATTCAACATCATCTGTCTTATTTACATTATCCGCATTACCTGTTGCATCTGCTCCGTCGGTATTCGGCTGGGCATTTTGCTGGGCGGCATAAATTTCCTGGCTGGCGTTGTTCCAGGCGGTGTTCAGTTTTTCGAGAGCGGTTTCACACGCTGCCGGATCCTGTGCCTTATGTGCATTGCGCAATTCCTCCAGTGCCTCTTCGATCGGTTTTTTGGCGCCATCGCTCAGTTTCGCACCGAATTCGTTCAATTGCTTTTCGGTTTCGAAGATCATGGCATCGGCACGGTTGAGTTTTTCGATCTTTTCCCTTGCCTGCTTATCGGCTTCTTCATTGGCTTTCGCTTCATCGCGCATGCGTTTCACCTCGTCGTCGCTCAGTCCGGTGGAGGCCTCAATACGGATACTTTGCTCACGGCCGGTACCTTTATCTTTTGCGGTAACGTGGAGAATACCGTTCGCGTCAATATCGAAGATCACCTCGATCTGCGGAACTCCCCTTCTTGAAGGCGGGATGCCGTCGAGAATGAATCGCCCGATGGTTCTGTTATCCTTTGCCATAGAACGCTCACCCTGGAGGATATGAATTTCTACCTGGTTCTGGTTATCGGCTGCCGTAGAGAATACTTCGCTTTTCTTTGTCGGGATGGTGGTATTCGATTCGATAAGTTTTGTGAATACGCCACCTAATGTTTCGATACCGAGAGAAAGCGGTGTAACATCCAGCAACAATACATCCTTTACTTCGCCGGTAAGCACTCCACCCTGAATGGCAGCGCCAACGGCAACCACCTCATCGGGATTCACACTTCTGTTTGGTTTTTTGCCGAAAAACTGTTCAACCACTTCCTGTACTTTCGGGATACGGGTGGAACCACCCACGAGGATCACTTCATCAATTTCGTTTTTAGAATAACCTGCATCGCGGAGTGCCGCTTCACAAGGACGCAAAGTGCGCTGGATCAGGTCGTCACTCAATTGTTCAAATTTCGAACGGCTGAGTTTTTTCACGAGATGTTTTGGCACCCCGTCAACTGCCGTGATATAAGGAAGATTGATTTCTGTTTCGCTGGAAGAGGATAATTCAACCTTTGCTTTTTCAGATGCTTCCTTTAAACGCTGCAATGCCATTGGGTCTTTGCGGAGGTCGATATTCGGTTCATCTTTTCTGAACTCATCGGCAAGCCAGTCCATGATCTTTTTATCAAAGTCGTCACCACCGAGATGTGTATCACCGTTTGTGGATTTCACCTCGAATACCCCATCGCCCAATTCGAGAATGGAAACGTCGAATGTTCCGCCGCCGAGGTCAAAAACGGCGATTTTCATGTCTTTATGGCGCTTATCCATTCCATAAGCAAGCGCTGCAGCTGTTGGCTCGTTGATGATACGCTTCACTTTCAATCCGGCGATCTCACCGGCTTCCTTTGTTGCCTGGCGCTGTGAATCGTTGAAATATGCCGGAACCGTGATAACGGCTTCCGTCACCTCTGTTCCAAGATAATCCTCGGCTGTCTTTTTCATCTTCTGCAATACCATAGCAGAAATTTCCTGCGGTGTATAGAGCCTGTCGCCGATTTTCACCCTTGCGGTA